>JANXOQ010000506.1 GCA_025357775.1 Ferruginibacter sp.
ACTTTTTTATATTTCTTTATGAAAAACAGAGTACAACTAAGAAAAATAATATTAAAAATTTTTTCAACAAAAGCCAATAGCTAGTATATATATTTGTAAAACCAAAATAAATCAAAAAATTAAAATGATAATATTTAAAAAAGTTTTACTATTTATTTCTTTTGCTATAATTTTTATTTGCTGTAAAGCCCAAGAAACTGGCTATGTAAATGGTACAGCAGATGTACGAAGTGGAAGCTATGTTTTTACCAATGCCACTATTGTAAAAGATGCTCAAACTATTATAAGTAATGCAACACTTGTTATTAAAAATGGAAAAATAATAGCAGTAGCTAATAATATTGTTATTCCGAAAGATGCGGTAACAATTGACTGCACTGGCAAATTTATTTATCCATCTTTTATAGATATTTATAGTGATTATGGTGTGCCAACTGCCCAAAGGCAAGGCAGAGGTTTTGATTATTATGCTCCCCCACAATTTGGCAGTAATACGAAGGGTGCTTTTGGTAGTAACCAAGCTATAAAGAGTGAAGTAAATGCATCTAATATTTTTAATGCAGAGGAAGGTAAAGCTAAAAGCCTACGTGAACTTGGTTTTGGTGTGGTGCTGACACATCAAAAAGATGGAATAGCCCGTGGCACAGGTGCTGTTGTAGATTTATCAGATAGGAAAGAGAATTTTAGTATGATAAAAGATAAAGCAGCTTCGTTTTATTCTTTTAACAAAGGCAGTTCGGGTCAGAGTTATCCTAGTAGTTTAATGGGTGTTATAGCCTTACTACGTCAAAGTTTTTTAGATGCACAATGGTACAAAAACAATATTCGTACACAAACAGAGGGTACAAACTTAGGTTTGCAAGCATGGAATAATAATTTGCAACTTCCATTAATATTTGAAGCAAATGATAAATGGAATTGTATGCGTGCAGATAGAATAGGTGATGAGTTTGGGGTACAGTATATTTTAAAAGCTGGGCAAAATGAATATGAAAGAATGGCTGAGATAAAATTGACAAAAGCCAGCTATATACTTCCATTAAATTTTCCTGCTGCTATAGATGTAGAGGATGCAAATGATGTAAGATTTGTATCGCTAGCTGCATTAAAACAATGGGAAATGGCGCCTACCAACCCAGCTGCTTTTGAAAAAGCTGGCATTAATTTTTGCATTACTACAGCAGATCTGAAAGATATAAAATACTTTTTACCAAACCTACGCAAAGCAATACAATATGGGCTTTCAGAAAAAACAGCTTTGGATGCACTTACAAAAAACCCTGCACAATTAATAAATATTTATAATGAAGCAGGCAGCTTAGAGGCTGGTAAAATGGCAAATTTTATAATTACCAGCGGTACAATTTTTGCCGAAAAGACTACTATTTTACAAAATTGGATACAAGGAGAAAAAAATATAGTAAGGGAAGATACCGGATTGGAAACAGCGGGTAAATACAAATTAAATATTACTTCAATTACTGGCGTAAAAACATTTGCACTAGAAGTAAGAGACAATATCAGTGCGGATTTGATGAACCTTGATACAATCAAAACAAAATATAGCAATGATGGAAAAGCGGTTAAAATAACTTTTACAGAAAATAAAAAACTTAAAAAAGGTTATAGATTAAGCGGTATAAATAATGGAAAACAATGGAATGGGACGGGTACAGATAGTACGGGTGCAACAGTATTATGGACAGCAGATTTTGTTAGTAACATTACTCAAAAGATAGATAGTGTAAAAAAAGCTGTCGCCATTACTACGGGTACACTTACTTACCCAAATATGGCTTATGGTGTAGCTACTTTACCGAAAGCAGAGAACGTTTTAATAAAAAATGTGACTGTGTGGACTAACGAAGCAGAAGGCATTTTAACCAATGCAGATGTGCTTATTGAAAATGGAAAAATAGCAGCTGTAGGTAAAAATTTATTAGCCATAAATGCAAAACAAATAGATGGCTTAGGTAAATATGTAACCGCTGGTATTATTGATGAACACTCTCATATAGCTACCGCATCGGTAAATGAAGGTGGGCAATCAGTAACATCAGAAGTACGTATTGGCGACAACTTAGACCCCGATGATATAGATATTTACAGACAGCTTGCAGGTGGTGTTACAACGTCTCATATTTTACATGGTAGTGCAAATGCTATTGGTGGGCAAACACAATTAATAAAATTAAGATGGGGAGTTAATGATACTGCATTAAAGTTTGTAGGTGCAAATGGTTTTATAAAATTTGCCCTAGGCGAAAATGTAAAACGCAACCCAAGTGAAAATAATACAAGATACCCCAACACACGTATGGGTGTAGAGCAAGTGCAGGTAGATGCTTTTACCCGTGCACAAGATTATGCAAAAGCAATAAAACTAGATGCAAAGAAAACAAGGAAAAATTTAGAGCTAGATGCGCTTGTAGAAATAATGGAACGCAAAAGATTTATAACCTGCCACAGTTATATAGCAAGCGAAATAGCACAAACAATGCTAATGGCTGATAAATTTGGTTTTAAAATAAACACATTCACGCATATACTAGAGGGCTACAAAGTGGCAGATAAAATGAAAGCTCATGGAGCCAATGCCTCTACATTTAGCGATTGGTGGGCTTATAAAGTGGAAGTGCAAGATGCTATACCTTACAACGCAACAATAATGCACAACGTAGGGCTAAACGTAGCCATAAATAGTGATGATGCAGAGATGGCTAGAAGATTAAATCAAGAAGCTGCTAAAAGTGTAAAATATGGGGGTATGAATGAAGAAGATGCTTGGAAAATGGTAACGCTAAACCCTGCAAAAATGCTACATATTGACAAACAAGTGGGCAGTATAAAAAAAGGGAAAGACGCAGATATTGTATTATGGAATGATAACCCACTAAGTGTGTATGCAAAAGTGGAAAAAACATGGGTGGATGGTATTTTGTATTTTGATAAAGAAAAAGATATTGAAATGCGCAAAGCAATTTTTGTAGAAAGAAATAGAATTATAAATAAATTATTAGAGGAGAAAAATGGAGGAGCAACTACTACACCTGCAAAAGCTACTTTAAAAAAGATACACACTTGTAGTACGAGTGAGCATGAGCATGGATTGCTTGATGAGGAGGAAATAATTAGTAATTAGGACTTGGGTAGCAAGCAGCTGAAAGAGAGCAAAGCAGAATTGGCAATTTTAAATAGACAGAAAATGATTTTGAGTTGATTGTTCAAATTATTTTTACAAAATTTATAGAAGAATAAAATAATTTATGAAAAAATATATAATAATTATTTGCAGTATTGGATTTTTAAATAATGCAAAAACACAAGATAATATTAGCCCTGCAAAATATTTTGCTGGTTATACACTTATAAAAAATGGTTCAGTGCATACTGGTACTGGTGAGGTTTTATTGAATACTTCAATCCTTATAAATAATGGTAAAATTGAAAAAATAGGTCCCAACATTGCTACACCTGCTGGTGAAGTAAAATTGACAGATGCAACGGGAATGCAAATATACCCGGGGTTTATTTTAGCCAATACTACTACTGGTTTAAAAGAGATAGCAAACCAAGTACGTGGTACAGATGACTACAGAGAGTTGGGAGACCTTAACCCTAATGTAAGAAGTATTGTGGCTTATAATACTGACTCTAAAATTACAAATACACTTCGTAGCAATGGTATTTTATTTGCAAATATTGTACCACAAGGCAATTTAATTGCAGGTACTTCATCAGTAGTAAATTTTGATGCTTGGACATGGGAAGATGCTGTTTACAAGTTGGATAATGGATTACATTTTTATATGCCATCTTTATTGGTAAGACCAAATAGAAATACTGATGATAAAACTGACCCATTAAAAAATTCTAACGAAAAAATAGAATTAGTAAAACAATTTTTTAGGCAAGCAAAAGCGTACAATTCAGGAGAAAAACCATTACAAACAAACCTAAAGATGGAAGCAGTAAAAGGTTTGTTTACAAAACAACAAAAGCTTTTTGTACACTGTACTATTGTAAAAGAAATGCTAACGGCTATTGATTTTATAAAAGAGTTTGGATTTGATTTAACCCTTGTAGGAGCAAGTGAAAGTTGGTTAATTGCTCCGTTATTAAAACAAAATAATGTTTCTGTTATACTTTCTCAAACACACTCATTACCTAACGCAGATGATGATGATATAGACCAATCGTACAAAACACCGAGTTTGCTACAAAAAGCTGGTGTGCTTTATTGTATAACGGACGAAGATGAAACTACAACGGGTAGAAACCTAATGTTTAACGCTGGAGAGGCAGCAGCCAATGGGCTTAATAAAGAAGAAGCTTTGCAAACAATTACATTAAACGCTGCAAAAATATTAGGCATAGCAGATAAATCAGGTAGCATAGAAGTGGGAAAAGATGCCAACATTATAATAAGTACTGGCGATGCACTAGACATGCGAACCAATAATATTACAAAAGCCTTTATACAAGGCAGAGATATAAATTTGGATGATAAACATAAGCAGTTGAATAAAAAATACGTGGAGAAATATGGCTTAAAATAAATGATGTTTTATTTATTGATTGAGTCAAAGACCTCTAACAAGTTTATTTGTGTGGTTTCTACAAATAAATTATGAGTACTGGTTTATTATTTATTTGAAAAATTTTCAATAAACCTCATCTATAAAAATTATTACTTAGGCTTTTTTTTGATACAATAGCAAAAAATGGTTGGTAAAATCCTCTGAAACTCAGTGTTTTTATCATTCTTGAAAGAAATTTATTGAAATGGGTTTCAATAAACTTTTTTTGCTTTATGAAAAGTTCATAAAAAAGGTGTTGGGGCTGTGGAAGCCTATCTGCTATTTGTTGGGGAAAGCGAAAAAATAAGTAACGTTATAAGTGTAATAATTGTTCTTCATTGTTTACTTCAAAAAACGATGATGCCAAGTTAAGCAATCAATTTATTTGGTTTCGCAAATCGGTAATATGTAAACAAATTTTATACCAGTTATCTTTAGATTCTTCTTATTCAATAAGGAAATTACAATACCTTTTTAAGTCCTATTTATCTGAGGCTCCGCAATTCATTATTAAAAACAAGTACGTACTCAACTTAATGATTGATGGTACTTATTTGAATGGAAATGCTTGTTTGGTTTTGTATTATGATAGCAAACTTAAATATGCCTTATTTTATAGGTGGACTAATCAAGAATATTTTACAGGAATAAAAGAAGATTTGCAAAATCTACAACTTTTGGGAGTGGATCTCCAAAGTGTTATTTGCGATTGTAAAAAAAGCATACCCACAGGCAAAAGTGCAATGCTGTATTGTGCATATACAATATATGGTAAGGTAATGGCTTACCAGAAAACCTAAATCGACTACAGCAAAAGAATTAAGATATTTAATTGGATTTGTTCATTAAATTGGTAATGTAACAGAGCAAACAATGTGGACTATTGCTTTTGAAAAGTGGTATGAAAACAATAAAATGTTTATCAATGAAAAGGTGAAAAATATGCAACACTTTTTAAAAAATTTATAATTTTAACTATCCTAAATAATTTTATTTTTTGAAGTAGGCACTTGTTTACCCCATAATAAAAGCTAATTATATTAGTATTTGTAATATATTTGCTAAATTAAATAGCAGTATATGTTTAAAGGTACTAACATTATAGCGTTTGTAAAGCAATTTGATAGCAAAGAAAG
>JANXOQ010000517.1 GCA_025357775.1 Ferruginibacter sp.
GTAGTGCCTGAGGCTATTACATTTAAAGAAGATAAAGCCCCACCTGAACACACAGATTGACTAGATGTAATAGGTTGTGTGGTGATACTTACTGGAACATTAATTGTAACATCCAATCTACCACTACCAAGACTCCAACAACCTGCAGTATTTTGTGACCTTACATAATAAACACCAGTTTCCAGAACAGTAAAATTAGAAGAAGTAGGATTTAAAGTAGAAGTGCCAAATTCTGTAGTACCCTGCCAATAGAATATTTCACCAGGTGGATAATCAAAAGCAGCTAATACTGTAGGACCACAAGATGGATTTGTACTGCTAAGAAAAAGAACTGGGTTTTGTGGGTTTGGTGGGTAAGTGCAATTATAGGAAGTCCAAGAAATATCATCAATAGTAATATTAGCGTCTGTAGCTGTTTGTTTAATTACAACAGTGCTTAAGGTAGGAATATCAATATTACTCCAAGTATAAGAAACTATATCTGAGGTTGTGAGACCAGTAGTAACTTTCGTATCTATTTCATTTCCATTTACATATAAAACTAATTTACCTACATCAGGTGCGCCAAACGGAGCTTTTGCATTTAAAGATAAACTACCAATACCTGCGGCCAGCTGTGCTGTGGTTAATCCAAATTCTATAGATCCATTTCTAATGGTTATAGCTTTATCTGTTATTATTTGGTCTTCTCTAGCTTCATAGGCAATCCATTTTATACCGTTTGTACCTTCCCAACCTCTATAAGCATAATCATCAGCATTACCAAGGTTAGAAAAATCTTCAATTCCTTGCCCACTTACTTTTACCCCAACCCCCATCAATATCAATAATGACATTACTTTAAAAAAAGCTGCTATTTTGCTAGCATATTTTGTGTAAATATTTTTCATAATTGGATTTTAAAATTTCATAGATGAGTATGTTTGCTTTTAACAAAATACTATAAATAAATATACAAATATAAAGATTGGAAAAAAAATAAAAGCTAATTTATTTTAATATGTAAGAAGCTGAATACACTCTATCACATTTTGTAAATAAATTGGCTTTTTATTAATCTTTAAATAGACTACATGAACAAGGAAAACGTTTCCAAATTTTGGTTATGTGGTTGTTAAATATAAAGTTTTTAAAAATTAAAAAAGACTAAACAAGCTATGGTTAGCTTATTTTACTTACGTCAGAGGTAAAATTTAACTATTTACGTAAATGGAAAATATTCACTTTTTTGGTAACAGCACAAAACAGAAGAATGTAGGCTGGGTGGAATGAAGAATTTTTAGAAAAGTAAGTTTTTAAAAAACATTAGAAGCGTTTGCACTGAACCCTACCCTCTCCCCAAAACTTCCAGCGTTTTCACAATTAAATTTTCCACTGCCGCATTTCCATCTTTACTAAATTCTTTGCTTATCCTATTTGCAACTACAGCGCTTAGCGATAAGCAATGATGCCCAAGTGTTTTTCCTAAACCATAAATTGCGGAGGTTTCCATTTCAAAATTACTTATACAATGATTTCCAAAACTAAAAGAAGTGAGGCTGTCAATAAGATTAGGTTGAGCAAGCCCAAGGCGAAGCACACGACCTTGTGGTGCGTAAAAGCCTGGACAGGTGACAGTAATACCATGATGAATATCTGCTACAAATTCTTTTAACAAAGCAGGGCTAGCGCCAAAAACGTATGGTTTAGTAATGTTATCCATCTGTGCATGTGTAGCAAAAGCTTGCAGTATAGAAGTTTCTTCATCGTTGTTACTAAACCGATAAAAATGCATTAAATTGTCTAGCCCAATAGCATGGGTACTTGCTACAATACTATCTACTGGTATTGCTGCTTGCAAAGAGCCAGATGTACCAACTCTTATTATTTTTAAAGAAGTAAGATTTTCTTTTAAAGTTCTTGTTTCAAAATCAATATTTACAAGCGCATCTAGCTCATTTAATACAATATCAATATTATCTGGCCCAATACCAGTGCTAGTTACCGAAATTCTCTTATTACCTACATAACCTGTGTGTGTTACAAATTCTCGGTGGCTATTTATAAATTCTATTTTATCAAAATGCTTGCTTACTTCTTTTACACGGTCTGGGTCGCCTACGGTAAGTATGGTATTGGCAATTTCTTCTGGTCTACAATTTACATGGTAAGCCGCTCCCCTACTATTTATTATTAATTCCGATGCTGCTATTTGGTTCATATTTTTAATTTTGAAAGCTCAATTTCGAATAAAAATTTAGTATTCTGAAAATATTTTACCTATTTTTGATCACAGTTTGTGTGTTTTTATGTTTATGTAATGATGTATTATGTCGAAAAATTAGAAATCTTAAATGATAGATAAAATTTGGTCCTTTGGCCGAGTGGCTAGGCAAAGCTCTGCAAAAGCTTCTACAGCGGTTCGAATCCGCTAGGGACCTCAATACAAGACCCAATTGTTTAAAAACCTTTGGGTCTTTTTTGTATGTGATGATTTACAATTAGGAAATTTTGAATTATATTTAATTTAGAAAATTACACATGTAATCAGAATAAATTCCAAGCTAAACGATATTTTAAAACAACAATTTTAGTTTTTAGAAAGTTTAGAAAATGAAAATAATAATACAGAAAACTACTTTAAATCAAATAGATAAAAACGTAAAATTTAAAGCAGAAAACTCAGAAGATTTGCTCTAAATTAACTAGATCAAAAGATGTACGATACTACAGAGCAAAATTGATAAAAATTTTTTCATAAAATATATTGTGCAGTCAGTGGCATTAATTTGTAGGATACTAGCTGTTAAATTATTTTGATGGCAAATAAGATTTTAAAAAATTAATATATTTTGCCAGAGTTTATTTTGACTTTTTAATTTTAAAAAATAATATAATTTTAAAGCTTTTAATGCAATTAATTTTGCATAATAATTTTGTTTATGAACTACAAAAAACTACTTCATTATTTTTCATTGTTTATTTGCATTACACTTATTGCAGTATGTTTTATGCCTTGGGTGCATTACAATAGCATCAACGAAACTTTTAATGGCTTTAATGTAAAAAAATTTGCAACTGGTGTTTATTATGGTAGGGCTGGGCTAATAATAACGTATTTTGTAATTGCAATAATTACCCTCACAATTTTGCCATTTATTGCAGCAAAACGAGCAAATATGTTTGTGTGTGCATTGCTTGTAGCATATACTTTACGTACGTATGTAATTTTTACAGGTTCAATATTTGAAGGGGAAGTTGTAAAACTTGCTGGTATTTATTTAATTGTTTTACTTTCTTTTGTGTTGGTTATATGTAGTATTTTCCCCTATTTAAAGGATGAAGAAACTTTTTTAAAATAATATAATGTTTTGGTTTTAATGTTGGAATAGCAGTTAAACAAAATAAAATTGCAGGTATAAATTTTACAACAAGCTCTACGAAATTTACAAAGAGTAGTTAAATTAATTATGTTTTTACAAATAAAAATAATTTAAAAGTATAGTATTATATTATCTTTACTAAAAATAGCTAAAAACTTTTATTTCTTTGCGCAAGCTAATTCTGCATTTTTATTTAGAAAAGGGAACACCTCAATATCATCGGTAACTTTTAATAATACTTTTAAAATAAAAGGTATCTCAACGTCATTTACTTTGAGTTGAGGTTTTAAAATTATTAAACGTGTACGCATAGAAATTGCGCCTTCAAATCTTACTAAATTTCAATTCTAGAAACCTTCACAAATTAACACAGGATTTAATTAAAATATAATATCAAATACCGCTTCTAGCATTTATGCTTCATTTTTTAAATACGGGCGGTTTGAGAGCATTAGCTAAGAGGTTTAAAGTAATTTTATAGATACACACCAAATGAATTAGATTTAATCATCAGATTTACAATACATTAAATGGTAATTTGATTACTTTTATGTTGATAATCAATAAAACCTTATTTTTGCATTCCAAAATGAGCAATCATTTTTACATTTCCCACAAGGCTCCATAAGTTTCCGAAGTTTCGGAACGCCAGCAGGGAGTAACAATAAACAAGTTATAAAATGCCAAAGGTAAAAACAAACAGTAGCGCAAAAAAGCGCTTTAAAGTTACCGGTACAGGAAAAATTCTTTTTCAAAAGCCTTTCAAACGCCACATTCTTACAAAAAAATCTACTAAGCGTAAGCGTGGTATGCGTAAAGATGGTCAAGTAGACTCTACTCAAATGTATTTTGTGAGAAGATTGCTTGGATTGAAATAAATCTAACTGTAGTTAAGCATAATGCTTAACAAATTAAATGTAAACTTTAAAAAAATTAAATATGCCACGTTCAGTAAATGCCGTAGCTAGTAGAGCTAGGAGAAAAAGAATTTTAAAAGCCGCTAAAGGATATTA
>JANXOQ010000009.1 GCA_025357775.1 Ferruginibacter sp.
GTTAAACCGAAAAAATGCATCGCAACATCCTCATTGAACAAATAAAACAAAAAAATTCTTACCTCTGCGTAGGTTTAGATACTGATATTACAAAAATTCCTAAGCATCTTCAGCAAAATAAAAATGGAATTGTAGATTTTAATAAAGCCATAATAGATGCCACAAAAGATTATTGCGTTAGCTATAAAATAAACACTGCATTTTACGAAGTACTTGGTAGCAAAGGGTGGGATGCTATTGAAGAAACGGTAAATTATATACCTAGTACACATTTAAAAATAGCCGATGCCAAGCGTGGTGATATATGCAACACTTCAACGCAATATGCAAAAGCATTTTTTGAAACATTTAAATTTGATGCCATCACAGTAGCTCCTTATATGGGCGAAGATAGTATTCGTCCTTTTTTAGAGTATGAAGATAAGTGGACGATTGTGCTTGGACTTACAAGTAATAAAGGTGCAATGGATTTTGAAATGCAAAGATTGGTTAGTGGGGACAAGAGCCAAGGCAACAAAACTTTATACGAAACGGTTTTAGAAACAGTAAGCCAATGGGGTACAAAAGATAATTTAATGTTTGTTGTAGGAGCTACACAAGCAAGCGAACTACAAGATATAAGAAAAATAATTCCTGAAAATTTTATACTTGTACCTGGTGTAGGCTTTCAAGGAGGTAGCTTGGCAGAAACCAGCAAATATGGTATAAACAAAGATTGTGGCTTACTTGTAAATGCAAGTCGTGCTATAATTTATGCAGGTAGTGGCGAAAATTTTGCACATGAAGCAAAGGCAATTGCACAACAATATCAAGCGGAAATGCAGGAATATCTTATAAATATTTAGACTATTTTCAAATGAAAAAAACAATATCCTTTTTTGCTCTTGCAATTATTTTATCAATAAGTTTTGCACAGACTGTACCAACTGCCGAAAGCATTTTAACTACTGCGTACAAAAAGCAAATAAAGAAGATAAAAATGTATTTGTAATTTTTCATGCAAGTTGGTGTGGTTGGTGTAAAAAATTAAATGCATCTATGAATGATACTGCTACAAAAAAATATTTTGATAATAATTTTATAATTGTGCATTTAACTGTTCAAGAAACGGAGAAAAATAAAAATATAGAAAACGCTGGTGCAGAAGTATTTCTTACAAAGTATAAAGGAGAGAAAGCTGGCTTACCTTTTTTCTTAATTTTAGATAAACAAGGCAAACTTATTGGAGATAGCTTTTTAAATAACGAAAATATAGGTTGTCCTGCCAATAAAAAAGAAGTTGATTATTTCATGAGTTTTCTAAAAAAATCTTCAAAAATAAATAAAGAAGGTTTAGTAATAATCAAAAAGCGTTTTAGGAAAAATGAAAATCATTGATTTTTTTACTTAATAGTTTCGCCCACTTTGCATATTCTTTCCCTGATGGATGTAACCCGTCGCTAGCAAACATTTCAACATTATTTGCATCTGCTTCTTTTGCTGTTGGGATATCTATAAAAATACAATTGTGTTGTAAAGTTGTTTCTTCGCAAGCAATATTATACGCATCAATTTCAATTCCTATTTTTCCAATATCTCTATCTTTTGCAAAAGGCGTTTTCCCCCAATCAGGAATAGATAATACATAAACATTTGTAGTTTTATTTCCTGCAAATAAAATGGCTTGCTTCAATAATACTTCAAATTCAATTTTAAATTCTTCCACACTTCGTCCTCTATATTGATTGTTTACGCCAATCAATAAACTTACAAAATCATAGCTTTTTAAAAATGTTTGTTGCGAAATGGCAAGATTTAATTCATCTGTAGTCCAACCAGTTTTTGCAATAATTTCTGGCGCTGCTATTTCAATATTTTTATTGCGTAATAAATTTACCATTTGATAGGCAAAAGTTTCTGTTAGTAAAACTTGTTCTCCAATTGTATAGCTATCTCCAAGAGCCAAGTATGTTTTCATTTATTATTTTTATATATTTCCTACTTCATTCCATGGTACAATACCTATTTCATCATTTAATATATCAGGTTTATTTCCTCCATACAATAATATTGCACCTGCATTTTGTTGGTATTTTTTCCAATACTTCAATCCTTGAAAGTCTTTGCTATCTAATTTTTTGGTAGATTTTATTTCTATTCCTACTAATTCACTATTTTTTTCTATTAGTAAATCTACTTCATTGCCTGCGCTATCTCTAAAAAAATACATCCCTCCGTTTATTCCTTCATTTGTTCTATTCTTTTTTATTTCTGTAATGCACCAGTTTTCAAAAATAGCTCCATATCTCGTATGTTTTACTAAATTTATTTGGTTGTTTATACTTAGTAAATAACAAAGCAAACCTGTATCGTAAAAATATAATTTTGGACTTTTTACAATTCGCTTGTTTAAATTATTGTGCCAAGGTTGCAACAAATAAATAATGTAACTACTTTCCAGTACTCCCAACCAAGCTTGTATCGTTTTTGCATCTACACCTACTGCTTTTGCTAACTCATCTTTATTTAACAATTGCCCAGCATAGTTTGCACACAAATAAATAAGCCTTGTAAATGCTGCTAGGTTGGTAATATTTCTAAGTAATCGTACATCTTTTAGCAAATAAGTTTGCATGTATCCATTCATCCATTTAGAAGGATTTAATTTTTCTTGCCATATTTCTGGATAACCTCCCATTAAAATATGATGGTTTATATTATCCTTAGCTAGTTTTGCTTTTTGTAATTCTGCATAAGAGAGTGGCAGCAATTCTAAATAGCCTGCACGCCCAGCAAGCGATTGGCTTATTTGTTCCTGCAATAAAAAATTGTTAGAACCTGTGAGTATAAATTGTCCTCTTTTGGTGTTTATATCTAACATACCTTGCAATTGCCTAAAAACATTTGGCACACGTTGCACTTCATCAAAAATAGCACCCTTTGCATATTTATACATAAATACTTCTATATTATCATCAGCAGCTTTTTGCAATAATGGGTTTTCAAAACTAATGTATGGCTTTCCTTTAAATAACATTTTACTTATGGTAGTTTTGCCACTTTGCCTAGGTCCTGTTATACACATAGCTCTAAACTGTGTGAGTGAATATTTTGCATCTTTTAAAATTTGTCTTTTTATCATACAATTCCGTTTTTACAAAAATATGTAAAAATGGAATGCAATTCCGTTTTTGCATAAATATGTAATTATGGAATACAATTCCTGATTTACATAAACATGTAAATCGGGAATTGTTTAAAAACAGATATAAGGATATTTAGAATGCTATTTAAAAACACTCAATTCCTGATTTGCATAAACGTGTAAAATTGGTACTTTTAGGCTAGGAGCCAATAAGAAGGTAGCTTCCAAGTATTTAAAAATGCTCACAAATTGTCTTTTATTTTCAATTAGTAATTTCAATTAACTCCATTGGTACTTAATTTCTATCAAGTAGTCATAAAAATTTTACTAAAGTTTTTAATAGCAATAATAAATATTTTTAAAAATCTATGTTGTAATATTTATTTTGCCTTAGCTCATCCTTCTATTTTTGGTATTAAAAAAAGTATTTTTTTAATGAAATTGGAGGTAAAAAATATGACTAAAAACTGTAATTATTATCTCAATTTTGATAGTAATTTAAAACCAATCTTGCTATCTTTGCGTTCTTAAAAATGCAATAGGAACTAAAATAAACACAAAAGTACAGAGTCTCTACCTAAGTGCTCATTACTACATATTCAATACTATTATGGCAGCAAAAACAGACAATTTTCAATCTCCAGATTATTTTAATGTAGATGATTTATTGACCGAAGAGCATAAACTCATAAGAGAGAGTGTGCGCAACTATGTGAAGAAAGAAATTTCGCCTATTGTAGAAGATTATGCACAGCGTGCAGAATTTCCTCAGCACATTGTAAAGCAGCTTGGTGATTTAGGTTGCTTTGGGCCTACAGTACCTGAACAATATGGTGGCGGTGGCTTAGACTACATTTCGTACGGTATAATGATGCAAGAGCTAGAGCGTGGAGATAGTGGCGTAAGAAGTACTGCAAGTGTGCAAGGTTCGCTGGTAATGTTTCCTATTTATCAATACGGTAACGAAGCACAACGTAATAAATATTTACCAAAATTGGCTAGTGGTGAATGGCTAGGTTGTTTTGGGCTTACAGAGCCAGACCACGGCAGCGACCCAGCTGGAATGCTCACTAATTTTAAAGATA
This sequence comes from Ferruginibacter sp., assembly GCA_025357775.1. Classification (GTDB taxonomy): domain Bacteria; phylum Bacteroidota; class Bacteroidia; order Chitinophagales; family Chitinophagaceae; genus Ferruginibacter. The sequence goes on from JANXOQ010000009.1 coordinate 4,210, forward strand.
ATGGTGATGATACTGTTACTTTAAATGGTGCAAAAATGTGGATTAGCAATGCCCCTTTTTCTCAAGTAGCAGTAGTATGGGCAAAAGATGATGCAGGCGATATTAAAGGAATAATTGTAGAGCGTGGTATGCTTGGTTTTACAACTCCAACTACGCACAGCAAGTGGAGCCTACGTGCAAGTGCTACGGGGGAGCTTGTTTTTGATAATGTAAAAGTACCTAAAGAAAATATTTTACCTAATGTAAAAGGATTAAAAGGACCATTAGGTTGCTTAACAAAAGCACGCTATGGTATTGCATGGGGCGCTATTGGTGCGGCTATGGATTGTTACCACATTGCGTTAGAGTATAGCAAAGAGCGTGTACAATTTGGTAAACCCATTGCAGGTTTTCAGCTGCAACAAAAAAAGTTAGCAGAAATGGTGACCGAAATTACCAAAGCACAATTGCTCAATTGGCGATTGGGGACTTTAATGAATGAAGGAAAAGTAACCCCTGCTCAAGTGAGTATGGCAAAGCGCAATGCATGCGAAGTTGCTACAAATATTTGTAGAGACGCACGCCAAATGTTAGGTGGTATGGGTATTACTGGCGAATATCCTGTAATGAGACACATGATGAATTTAGAAAGTGTAATAACTTATGAAGGCACACACGATATACATTTACTTATAACTGGTATGGATGTTACAGGAATAAATGCGTTTAAATAGCCCACTAAATTAATTGAATACAAAACTTTTTGTTTGTAATAATTAAAAGCAAATTATATATTAGCAAATAATAATTTGAGCTCCAAAACGTAATTCAAATTACTACGAACTAGCTATTTTTCTTAGGAAAGGTTAGATTGAAGTATTTATTTTTGGACAAAATGCTTTGCTTTTTTGTCCAAGCTAAAACGCAGCTATGGGCAACATTGTTGTGTCACTCACTTCAACAGTATACCTTTATTCATCTTTAATTATGCATTCAATAAAAGCAAAAAAGTAATCTGTGAAAATCTTTTAAATCTGCGAGCAGAAAAAAGTTTTTTCCCGTCTTTGTACATATCCAACCTTGAGTGAAACCAAAAATTAATTTATGATAATAAAAAACGTAAGTGTAATCGGTGCTGGCCAAATGGGAAACGGCATTGCGCATGTATTTGCACAAGCAGATTTTAAAGTTACATTAATAGATGTAAATGCAGAGCAGCTAGCAAAAGCCATAGCTACTATTGGCAAAAACTTTGATAGACAAATAACAAAAGCTACCCTTACGGAAGTTGATAAAAAAAATGCACTCAATAATATTACTACTGCTACAGATTTGACAGTTGGTGTGAAAGATGCTCAGCTAGTTGTTGAAGCAGCCACAGAAAATATAGATTTAAAATTAAAAATATTTAAAAATATAGATGAAGCCGCACCAGTAGGTTGTATTTTAGCAAGTAACACATCTTCTATTTCTATTACAAAAATAGCAGCAGCTACCAAGCGTCCGCAAGATGTAATTGGCATGCATTTTATGAACCCTGTACCAGTAATGAAATTGGTAGAAATTATAAATGGCTATGCTACAAAAAAAGAAATTACTGATACTATTGTTGAACTTAGCAAAACTTTAGGCAAAGTTCCATGTGTGGTAAATGATTATCCTGGTTTTGTAGCCAATAGAATTTTAATGCCAATGATAAACGAAGCCATTAGCACTTTGTTTGAAGGCGTGGCAAGCGTAGCAGAAATAGATACAGTAATGAAACTTGGAATGGCACATCCAATGGGGCCATTGCAATTAGCAGATTTTATTGGGCTAGATACATGCCTTTCTATCTTAAAAGTATTGCACGATGGTTTTGGAAATCCTAAATATGCCCCATGCCCGTTATTGGTAAATATGGTAAATGCTGGTAAGCTTGGTGTAAAAGTAGGAGAGGGGTTTTACTTATATACAGCTGGCAGTAAGGATTTTATGGTGAGTACAGCATTTGTCAAATAATTTATTTCAATGAACCAAAGTATATTTCAAATTGCTTTAGTGGTAAAAGACTACGACGAAGCCATTAATTTTTATACAAAAAAATTAGGTTTTGTTTTAGTAGAAGATACCATTTTAAATGAAACGAAAAGATGGGTTGTTATAAAACCACATGGTAATGCTGGATGTAATATAATGTTGGCAAAAGCCAATAATGAAGAACAATTAAAATTTGTAGGCAATCAAACTGGTGGCAGAGTGTTTTTATTTCTACATACAGATAATATTCAAAGAGATTATCAAAATTTACTTGAAAACAATGTTACTATAATTCGTGAGCCATCAAAAGAAATATTCGGTACTGTTATAGTGTTTGCAGATTTATATGGCAATTTATGGGATTTAATAGAACCAATAAAGTAATAGATTATTTTAAAAACTAAGCTAAAAAAATATATAATCCATTAGCTAAATTTTATTAAAGAAAA
>JANXOQ010000013.1 GCA_025357775.1 Ferruginibacter sp.
CTACTACTACTGCTGCTATCATTGCTATTGCTGAGTATTTAATGCTGCCATTGATATCGGTTATTTTTACTCTATACCAGTTAGCCCCTTTGCTTGCAGTTACATCCATTTTTGAGTATACAGCGTTATCGCCATTGTTAGATGTTGGTGCAATGATACCAAGCAACGATGTAAAATTTGTACCATCATTGCTTTGTTCTACAATATAATTTGATACATTTTTTTCGTTGGAAATACCAAAGTTTATTTTTATTGTTTTATCAATATTTCTAGCTGCTGCTATGGTTATAAAATTTATATTGGTTACTTTTTTAAATACAATTACAAACCTATCAGCAGCTTTGCTGGCTGCTGCTTGCGTTATGCTAAACGTTACATTAGTTATTGTGCTAAAACTTAATGCAGTTGATGTTCCCAAATACTTATCTATCAAAAAGCTTTCTACATCTGCCGTAGTCATTAAGGTAGGATAAATTTCAAAATCATAATTACCTACCGCAACTCCTCCTAGGCTAAGTTGTATGCTGTCTGTAGCTGCAAGCAAAGGTCTTCTTTCTACTACCAATAATTTGTTGTTACTTATTATTGATAAACAATTGCTTGGGTTCGTTATTTTTCTTGCATCGTTTATATCTATATTACAGCTATAACTATTGTCAAAATTTAAACTTACCCCATCTAATAATGAAGCGCTATCAACAGTATTTTTCTGGTACAAACTTATATCTAGCGTAGGTATGGTTATGGCTGATTTATCTGTGTTGTAGCCTCGGCTTAGGTTTACCGAGTTTTGCGTTTTATCTTTGTTTATCTCCCCAATAGTAAACGTGCCCGCTGTTCCATTACTTTGTACAAAAAATGCTTCGCCACTTTCTATATAATCTCTCTTTTTACCACCTACAATACCATTAAGCCAATAATTACCTGATGCAAAAATATAGTTTTCATATCCTCCATATCCATAAGCGCCATACAGCATCGGGTTCCATGCCACAAATCCATCTACTATATTCGATTTTGAGATATTTTTAAAAAACAATTTACTTGGGTAAGGGTTACCTATGCTTTGGTACTTTCCAGCGGGTACAGTAAACACTTGGTTACCCATGCGCACAGCTCCTTTTATTCGCAGGGTTGTTTCGCCTAAGCCATACTGGATTACGCTTCTATCGCCTCTTACAAATACAAAGTATCCATTGTTATTGGCTATGGCACTAGCAGTATTTGTTACATCTACAAAGGCATCGGTACTGTCTGCATAACTTTTCATAGAGGCTCTTTGTGAGGTTGCATCCATGCCTGCTCCTGCTCCCCCCGGACCAGTTATTTGTGTGCCATACCCAGTTGCTGCTAGTGCGCCAGATTCTCTCCACGCAGCTGTTACACTTGGGCTAGTGCCTATTGCAACTGGTGTTGCTAACAAACGCCACACTTTTTGGGCAAATAAATATCGTTCAATATTTACTTTACCTATCATTGTATTGCCACTGTTTGCACCAGCGTTTGTTATATCATAAAAATTAGCAGTGCCTAAAGCATTAGAAACGAACGTTAGATTATCGTTTGTGTTAAAAGTTTTGCTATTTACATTACTAAAAGATAGACTGTTGGTAATTTTTAACGTATCATTTAATGTAGTAGCTAGTGAGGAACTTTCTCCTATTATTAAATTTTTAATTGTTTTAGCTGTAAAGTTACTCCCTGCTATGCTAACGCCTGATGCTGCTAATTTAAAATTTCCATTTGTACAATCAATATTGCTCGCTGCATTTACTACTCCATACAAATCAATTTCACCAGTGCCTGCTATGCTTAGTAGCCCTCCTGCTTGTACATTTATATCTTTACACAAAGCTATACCTGTTGTTATTGTTGGGTAAAAACTTAGTCCGGCAGGTACTGTTACGTTATTTAAAGCAGTTGGCACACCTGGACACCAGTTGGCTGTATTAAACCAATTGTTATCTACTCCTCTCCAAGTGTATTGCGCTATTGCATTTACAGTAGCTGTTGCAGTAGTACTTCCACATATATTTGTATTACTTGCAATATAAATTCTACTAGCAGTTGGTATGCTATATACGATATCTAATACAGCGCCTGTATATGGTATGGTGGCTGCTGCATCGGTATACAAATCTGTAAGTGGGCTCCAGGTAATACCTCCATTACTTGCTGTTATTTTTATATTATCTAATAACCAGCCGCTACCAGTTAAGCTACCATTAGATGTTATCAAAAATCTTACTTTAAAGTTAGCTGTTAATGCAGCTGTGGGTATATTAATGGTTTCGGTTTTCCATTGGGTATTGCTAAATAACCAACCAGTATAACTAGACATTGTAAACGATACAGCGCCATTGTATATAACTCCCATACCTAGATAACTACTTGTAGGAAAACTTGTCCATGTAGTACCACCATCGGATGAATATTGTATATATCCAAAGTCAAAACCAGTTTCTAGTAAACAAATGTGTGAAAAGCTAAGTTTTGCAGATCCATAACCACTAAGATTTTGGCTGGTTTGTTGTACATAAGCATTATTTGTACCTCCTATAGATAAATTATCTGTATAATTTAGTAAAGCTGATTTTGAACCCTCCACAAAAAAAGTGGTATTGGAAGATGCAGTAATACCTGTACCATTGGCTAAAAAATTAATGGATGGAAAAACCTCAAAACCTTCTGTAAATGAACCTGTAGGTAAACCAACTAATGATTGGATAGAGCCAGCACAAATGGTAGAAGTAGATGGAGAAATACTGATGGGTAATGGTGCAGGATTTTGATTAACAACAATACTAGCACTACCAGCACAGCCAGTACTTGCTTTACTTGCATTTAGCGTATAAGTGGTAGGGAAAACAGTAGGTGAAAGTGTAACGCTACTACCACTTGGGCTACCAGTCTGTGTTAGTGGCCCACCACTCCAAATATAGGTATCAAAATTTGCAAGTGTACTTGTTACGTTTACGGTAGATGAACCACCTGCACATATTAGGTCTGTTGTTTTATTTATTAAAAGTGGTAATGTTGGGTTTACAGTTGCTGTTATTGCAACTCTTGGGGAGTTGGTGCATACGGTTTGGCCAGTAAAAATTATACTTAATCTTGCAGCATTTACAATAGGTACTGGTGTTGATGTAAAAAAAATCGGGTTATCTACCGTAGAAGTGGCATAAATAGAGCTATTAGCAACTACGCTTGAAAGCGCCCTAGAATTATTGGAAAACACACCAGTTCCTTTGCTTTTCATATCTACCAAAATATTTGAAATTCCATCCCAATAATAAGGAGTTGTTAATTGTAAGGTATTAACCCCTATGGTAGAATTTTGGCCTACATTTGTATAAACAGTAGTTAAACCTGCAGTTATAAAATTAGTAATAGTGGTTGTAGCTGTATTAGCCATACTTATAGAATAGTTCGATGTAAGGCCTACTCCTTGAGCTGAATTGGTTGTAAAACCTAATGAATTTATAAATCCAGCCCTTAAACCAAGTGCATTTAACTCAGTTGTTGTGTATACCATTTGAGACCAATTTTGATAATTTCTTGTAGGAAAGGCAGTAGGAAAGTTAGTATCTCCACAGTAATAATTACCAAAAGTGCTTATAGTGCCAGCAGCTGATCCATTAGTCTCTATATAATATGTAGTAGTGCTAGATAATGTAGGCGTAATAAATGAATTACCAGTTCCTAATAATGTACCAGCTGTTAATGCACTAAACCAATTTATTACAGTACCAGCAGAAGCTGATGCACCAAGTGTTATTACACCAGTACCGCAGCGTTGGGCTGGCGTAGTACTTGTTAATGCATTTATTGTAATTAAAATAGGTATTGAATAAGCACTTACCGGTCCATTAGCACAGGTTACCTCACATTTGTAATACGTACTTACGGTTGGTGTGGCAGAATAGGTAGCACCTGTAGCACCAGCTATGAGCGTGTAAACAATATTATCTGGTGAACTATACCATTTAAAACTATAACCGCTTGAACAATTATCTATATTTTGTAAAAAAAGCCCTACAGAACCACCTACACATAAAGAACTAGCAGTAGACAGGGTATTTCCAGGAGCTGTTACAAGGCATGCATATTTTTTAACACCATCAAACTCGTCAGCACCAATATCCGAAGATATGCCTCCACCATTTATAATTCCACCTCCACCTGGTCTTGTTTCTGTATCAAAATCTTTGTTATTTGCCAAAATAATTCCACCGCTTTCTAAAGTGGTGGCTGTTGTACCCATGTTTATATGTAAATCACCCACTGCTGTATTTGTGTACACAATTGGTTCATTGGTTACACTATGGCAATCACCTTGTGATGACTGTTTCCACTGGGCAAGATTGACATCATTTCCCCCCCACGACCCTAATGTAGATGGGTTTATACTATTAAAATAATTATAATCAGAAGACGCAGCTGACCAACCTGCTGAAGGAGAAATAGATCCTATTGCAATAGCATAAAATTTTCCTGTGTTAGTACCATTTCCTACTCGTTTATTATCAAATAAGTTATTTTTTAAAATAGTTATATTGTCGTTAGATTTATAAAATGCATAACCACCCCATTTATTATCAGACTGACTACCTGATAATAATACTGTATTATACCAATAATTTGCAGTGCCACTAACATCATTATCCCATATTCCTATTACCAATAAACCGTTGTTATTACTACCGTTTGAAATGGAAATCATATTGTTAGATATTTCCCAATTAGCACCTGCATTTTTTAAAACACCAACTAATCTTGATGGAGTACCATTAATACTTGTTTTTACTGAACACTGTAAATCGTATATTTTATTTTGTGTAAACGTACCAGTTGAAACTGAATTATCTACGACAAATCCTACTACCGAAGGGCCATCTGAAGCTGTTTGTGTATTGGTATTGTAAAGTCCATAGATTGTATTTGCTGCAATATTTACATTTGTAGCAGAAGACATTTCAATTATTCCAGCAAGCATACTACTTCCAAAAAAATTAGAATTGCTAGCATTATTATTTAAGTTAAAGATTGTATTACCAAAAATTGATGCAGTATTAAATGTAGTATTGTTATATATACCAGCTACTTGAGCATTTACTACTACATTATTATTAGAATAGGTAAGATTAGCTATTGTATTATTTCTTATTACACAACTATTTGTTCCTCCAGTCTGTTGTATGCCTAATACTTTTATAGTAAGATTAGCACTTATAGCAGCAGTTGTATTTAAAATATTATTAGCATTTGTACTACTTCCTATCAAGTTACCTGTAATTTCAATATTACTACCTCCATTTTGTATACCATAAAAATTACAAGGAATGTTACTTGCAACGGAATTTGAAATAGCAACACCAGATATTGTATTATAATTTATTGCAACAATACCGCTTGAACTATTTGATATGCCAGTAAACGAAGAAGCACTGGAAAAATTTTGTATCATGCTAATACCTCCATTACTAGAACCACTATTTGTGGCAATACCTATATTATTTCCCGCTACATTTACACTACCATTATTACCGACATATATACCAGTAAAACCTCCTCCATAAGTATTAAAATATATATTTTTTATAGTATTATTTTGTACACTTGATGCTACACCAGCTGCACTAGTTAAACTTATTCCACAAAAACTTACAAGACCTGTACTTACTTTTGACCAAAAAAGAGGAGAACTTACAACACCGCAATTAGCAGATTGTCCACCTATAAAGTTACCATCTACAACATAACCATTGCCTGATGTTGAATTTATATTTACAGCGCAAAAGGCACAATAAAAATTTGAAGTTCGATTAATTGTTTGAAAAAAGCTATTACCACTTATTATCCATTTGCTATTTCCTGCATCTATAAAAACTCCACTACATGAATTATTTTGGTCTTTGTAAAAGTCATAAATACTGTTATTTAAAACTTTATTGTCACTATTTTCAAAAGCAACAGTACCAAAAGATGTTATAATATTAGTTGTGTTGCTAGTACCATTTAATACTGTTAATAAGTTATTTGACACTGTATTATTATCATTGCCTGTTAAGCTTGCCGTGGAAAAAAAAATAATTCCCCCATATAAGTTAGGGTTAACGCCTTTTACTGTACAATTTTTTAAAGAATTATATGTAGCGTCATTTATAAATTTTATTACATCAGGTGTACCTGTTACACAATCATTTCTAATTTCTAAACTATTTGAGCCAGTATTAATTCCATCAATTGTTACACTATCTGCCCCATTCAAATTTATTAAATCGCTAGCAATATTTCCACTTATTACCCTTGCAGCACCACCTGTAGGCGATATATTTACATTTGTGTAAGATGATGCACCAGTACCACTTGCGTTTAAAATAGCACTACTTGTTTCGGTAGTATTACCAGCTATACCAATGGTAATAATACCTTTATGCGTACCATTATTTATAGCTGCAAAAGCTAGTTGTAATGTAGTATATGCCGTAGGCCCTGCTGTACCCGCTGTAGCAGTTACATTTACTTGAGCTTGTATACATGAGTGTAATAAAAATAATAATAGCGTAACTATTACTTTGCGTAGGGTAATCATAGGTTTGATTTAGTAAAATTATAACGCAGTATGTGTTATTGTATTGTTATCCAATTTTAAAGAAAA
>JANXOQ010000082.1 GCA_025357775.1 Ferruginibacter sp.
ATCTTTCTTTGCTATCAAATTGCTTTACAAACGCTATAATGTTAGTACCTTTAAACATATACTGCTATTTAATTTAGCAAATATATTACAAATACTAATATAATTAGCTTTTATTATGGGGTAAACAAGTGCCTACTTCAATAATTTTTATTATAAACTATATTGCACAAAACCAATAGCAATAAATTATGCCAAAAGGAATTACAACTTTTAATAATTTTACTAATAAAATTACCAATCCCTTTTGGAGATTTATTTTTATGATTACAAAACTACCTGCTGCTTTTTTTAGTGGTGTAAGATTTGTTTCTGTTAATGAAAATGATTGTATAATAAGCATAAAACATACATGGTTTACAAAAAATCCATTTAAAAGCATATATTTTGCATGCCTTGCAATGGCAGCAGAAATGAGCACAGGGTTACTTGCTATGGGGCACACTTTTCAATTATCTTCACCTGTAGGTATGCTTGTATCAGAGGTAAGAGCTAATTTTATAAAGAAAGCAACTGGCAAAATAACTTTTGTAAGTAATGATGGTGAACGAATAAAGGCAGCAGTAAAAAATGCAAATACCAATGGAGTAACAACCTTTGTAGAAACCAATTCTATTGGTACAAATCAAGAAGGTATTATTGTAGCTCACTTTATTATTACTTGGGCTTTTAAATCAAGGAAAAATTCTATTTAGCACTAAAATTTTTTTATTTAAATTAGAATATTTCAATCTATTTGAAAAGGGTTTATTATTATGGAATATAAGAGAAGTTGAATAACTTAAATTCTCTAAATTTCAATGCTGAAAAGTAAAATATAAGGTAAGTTTTATAACTAGAAAACAATAACCAATATCTACCATTTAAATATGCCAAAAAAATCCTCCTTGTATATATTTCTGTAAATTGCATTTTATTAATTAAAAGTTGATTTGTGATTGCTATAATTTTGCAATAAAATTATAAATACACTGCAAACCCCTAAAAGGCTTACAAATGCTACCAAAGGGATTCACAGCTTTTAGTATCAATAATTTTTATGGCAAAAGAACTAAGAAAACAACTAGCATTAGAATATCACTCCAAAGGTAGACCTGGTAAAATAGAAGTAGTACCTACAAAAGAGGCAAAAACCCAGCGTGACTTATCGCTTGCCTATTCACCTGGCGTAGCAGAACCCTGCAAAGAAATAGCCGCCAACCCAGAGGATGTTTTTAAATATACTGCAAAGGGAAATTTGGTAGGGGTTATAACCAATGGTACCGCAGTGCTTGGGCTTGGTAATATTGGGCCAGAGGCTAGCAAACCAGTAATGGAAGGTAAAGCAGTACTGTTTAAAATTTTTGCAGATATAGATGTTTTTGATATTGAAATAAATGAAACCGACCCACAAAAGTTTGTAGATATTGTAGCAGCATTGGAGCCTACATTTGGAGGTATTAATTTAGAAGATATAAAAGCACCTGAATGTTTTTTTATAGAGCAAGAATTAAAAAAGCGTTGTAAAATACCTGTAATGCATGATGACCAACATGGTACAGCAATCATTTCTTCCGCAGCATTACTTAATGCATTGGAATTACAAAAAAAGAAAATAGAAAAAGTAACAATTGTTGTAAATGGTGCAGGAGCCGCTGCTACAGCGTGTATGCGCTTATATGTATCGCTAGGCGCAAAGCCAGATAATTTTATAGTATTTGATAAAGAAGGAATTTTACACAATGGTCGTACAGATATACCAGATTTGCAACAACCATTTGTAAAAGATAAAAAATACAGTAATTGGGATTTAGCTAAGGCTATGAAAGATGCAGATGTTTTTCTAGGGCTTAGTGTAGGCAATGTGGTAACGGCAGAAATGGTAAAATCAATGGCAAAAAACCCAATCGTTTTTGCAATGGCAAACCCAGTGCCAGAGATAATGTATGATGTAGCAAAAGCAAGTAGAAAAGATTTGATAATGGCTACTGGACGAAGCGATACGCCTAATATGGTGAATAATGTATTGGGCTTTCCTTACATTTTTAGAGGTGCACTTGATGTACGTGCAACAGGTATTAACGAAGCTATGAAACTGGCGGCTGTAAAGGCTTTGGCAGAACTAGCTAAAACGCCTGTGCCAGATATTGTAAACCTTGCGTACAATGAAAAAGCCTTGTGCTTTGGAGATGATTATATTATTCCAAAACCACTTGACCCTCGTTTGCTTGCAGCAATAGCACCAGCGGTAGCTAAAGCCGCTATTGAAAGTGGCGTGGCTCGTAAAACCATTACAGATTGGGATGCGTACGAAATAGAAATGAATAGTAGGCTTGGTTTGGATAATCAATTGAGTAGAGCCATTGGAAATAAAGCAAGACAAAACCCAAAAAGAGTAGTATTTGCAGATGCAGAAAACTCAAAAGTATTAAAGGCTGCACAATTAGTATTAGAGGAAAAAATTGGTTTTCCAATATTGTTGGGTAATGAAAAAAGAATACGAAAAATTGCAGAAGATAATGCGGTAGATTTAGAAGGAATGCCAATCATTAATCCGCAGGATGATGATACAGAGGAAATGCGAAAATCTTTTGGAGAAATATTTTTTGAAAAAAGAAAGCGCAAAGGTGTAAATAATTATGAAGCATACAAAGCCATGAAAGATCGTAACCACTTTGGTTGTATGATGGTAGAAACTGGCGTGGCAGATTGTATGATAAGCGGTTTAAGTAGAAATTATCCTGATACTATTCGCCCAGCATTACACATTATAGGTACTGACCCAAATGTAAAAAAAATAGCTGGTATGTATCTATTGTTTACAAAACGTGGGCCATTATTTTTAGCAGATACTACTGTTAATTTTAACCCAACAGCAGAAGAGCTTGCAGAAATAACTTTGATGGTGGCTAAAGAAGTAAGGCAATTTAATCTTGTACCAAAGATCGCAATGCTTTCGTACTCTAACTTTGGAAGCAGTGATTCGCCAGAGGCTAAGCTTGTACAAAAAGCGCATAAAATTGTAAAAGAAAAAGAACCTAATTTAATATGCGATGGAGAAATGCAAGGCATACTTGCTTTTAATAAAGAAATTTTAAAAGAGAATTATCCATTTTCTGAGTTGATAAATGGAGAGGTAAACACACTTATTTTTCCAAATTTATCAGCAGGTAATATTGCGTATAATTTATTGCAAGAGGTAGGCGGTGCTGATAGTATTGGACCAATATTGTTAGGTTTAAACAAACCAGTGCATGTGTTGCAGCTTGGTAGTAGTATCAGAAGTATTTTTAATATGGTGGTGATAGCAGTAGTAGATGCGCAAGCAAAAAATAAATCAAAAGAAATTACGCTGCCTGCTACGCAAGAAGAAATAAAAAAACCAAAATGGTGGAAGAGTAGGAAGGCAGTTAGCAGTTAGCAAAATGCAGGTGGCAATTATTTACTTTAAGAAAATTAGGTATAATGAAATTAAAATATTTTCTAATTACTAATTTTTTATTAGTATGTTTTTTTTGCAATGGTCAGAATGCAAATAATGATTTCAATAAAAATTTATTAAAAATTCAAGCCTCATCAAATTGGCCAGGTTTTGCTGTAGCTATAATAAAAAATGATTCTGTTATTTTTTCAAATGGATACGGCTTTGCAAATAAAAAAAATAAAACTCCTTATTCTATTGAAACTATCCAACCAATTGGTTCTATAAGCAAAACATTTATTGGTGTTGCTATTATGAAAGCTATTGAGCAAGGATATTTTACTTTGGAAACTCCCATAAATGATATATTACCTTTCAAAATCATTAATCCTTATTTTCCTAATGCTGTAATAAGAGTGAAGCACCTTGCTACGCACACAAGTGGCTTAATTGACAAAGAGTCAACTTATATTGCTGCATATAATGTAGGAAACAAGCCCTTGGTTGAATTAGGGTCTTTTTTAAAAGAATGTTTTTCTGTAGATGGAAAATTATATAGTAAAGAAAATTTTTACAATGCTGAGCCTAATAAAGTGTATAATTATAGTAATATTGCCCCGGCTTTGGCAGCTTATTTAGTGGAGATAAAATCAAAAATATCTTTTGCTGATTTTACTACAAAATATATTTTTGAGCCTTTAAAAATGTATGATACCCATTGGTTTTATAACAAAGCAAAGAGTGAAAAATATGCCACGCTTTATGAAATAAATAACAATGACAGCGTACTATTTAAATTTTTTTTAAATGCCGATAAAAGTGTAAACACATATTCTTGTACCACTTACCCTGATGGGAGTTTGAAAACATCGGCTTCTGATTTATCAAAATATTTAATTGAAATGAATAATGGCTATGATGGAAAATCTACTTTGCTAACAAAAACTTCTTTTGAAATGTTGTTTAAAAAACAATTTTCAGCAATTGATATGCCTTTAAATATGGATGCCAAAGAACCAAATAGAGCTATTTTTTGGGCATACAATAAAAAAGGAAAAATTATGCATACTGGCAGCGATATTGGTGTTTCTGCATTTATTTCGTTTGAACCTGATACAAAAATCGGTAGAATAATTTTAATTAATGCAGACTTGCAAGGAGAAGAAAATTTCAAAGCAGTAGAAAATTTTAAAAAAATAATTGGAGAAATTGAATTGTTTGAAAAAAGTTTGAGGTGAAGTGTGGAGTCGATAGTAGTAAGTAAGAAGTGGAGATTATTAAGTTGGGCGCAAGCAGTAGGCATAATGCGGTAGGTAAAATGCAATAAGCGAAACGTAAACTTAGTTTTATTTAAACTTAGAAATCTTATATGTAATATCGTTTTTAGAATAGGAATAAATTTTAACCCAAAGAAGTCTGTTGGCAGTAATTTTAGACAGACCATAATACTCATAATAACTATGATATGGAATTGACAGAATTTGAACAAAATTTTAAGAGCTATCCAATTTCAAGAGAACTGATTTTTTTAAAAAACTTTCAAGACAAACTTCCAGAATATTCAGAAGGTTTTTATCTTTTAGTGGACGATAAATCAGGAATTAAAACGTGGAGTGAGAATGAAAATTTCTTAAACCGACTTATGCCATTTGCCCAAGCAAACGGTACAGGTTCCACTTATGGAATATGGAACGATGGAACTGACAAACTATTAAACGAACTACCAATTGTTGTTTTTGGTGACGAAGGTGGTGTACACATCGTTTCAGAAAATATTTTACAACTTATGCAAATGTTAACTCTTGACTCAGAAATTTCTGTTGACTTTGACCAAGCATATTTTTATAAAGATGAATACGACTATGAAGAATGCGAAGACAATGCTTCATACAAAAATTGGTTGAAAGATAATTTTCAATTAGAACCAATTGAAGACCCAAATAGAATGATTGAGACAGCACAAATTAAATATAAAGTAGCGTTTGACAATTGGTTTAAACAATATTACAATGGCGAATAAAAACTATTGCCAATATTGAAGTTTATAATATTCTGGCGGAAGAAATGACAAAGAACATTTTTAAATCTATTTGGCAGACAATTTTCAATTTGACTTTTTTTGTTATCTTCATTATCAGTTTATTTATTAGGCTTCGGTTTCTGGTGTATACTTTTAAAATTTTTCAATATTATAAAGCCTCGTTTTTTGTACATCGATGTCCTCAAATTTTACAAATCAGCAAAGAAATAAAAAGGAAATATGAATTTTATTACTCATTTTGGCAAATATGTACTCATGCTAAAAGGCATGATTGCAAGGCCTGAAAATGGAAAAGTTTATTGGAAAGAATTTATGCTTCAATGCAATGACATAAGAT
>JANXOQ010000192.1 GCA_025357775.1 Ferruginibacter sp.
TGATGCTGAAAAGAAATTATGCAAAAAAATTGCAAGGATTAAATACAAGATTAATATGCAAAATGGCTGCTGTTACTGTATTACAAACTTTTAATTATCAAAATAACAAACCTATCAATCACTTAAAACATGCATTGGCTGTTTAACCGCACAACAGGTAGAGTATGTATCTTTATTTATAAAAAATTATAAATATGACAGACATTATAAAAGATTTTAACGACTATAGAATAAGAATGAACGAACTTATTTTGAGCAAAGAAAACTTGGTAATAAAGAGATTATGGAATTTGGATACAAATACCTACAGTGCTGGAGCATTAAACGTAAAAACAAAAGAGCTACTTGGGCTTGTAGCAAGCATGGTGTTGCGATGCGATGATTGCATAAAATACCATATCGGCAAGGCACACGAACTAAAGGTATCTACAGAAGAATTATATGAGGTATTTGCTGTAGCAAATATAGTGGGAGGTATTATTGTAATTCCGCATACTAGAAGAGCAGCCGAGTACTGGGAAGCATTGAGTAATGACCCAACGTTGTAATGTGATAATGAGCCAATTTGCAGTCACGCAAATATGCAAATGTGAAAACGTATAAATCTGCAACAATTAATACCCATTTTTTACTAACAGTTGTTAGTTTTTTGTATATTTACATTATAAATTTAAAGCTATGCAAATACATGATTTAGAAAAAACATTTCAAGAAAAAATAGATAAAGAAATAAAAATAGAACCAAAGGATTGGATGCCAGATGCATATCGCAAAACCAATGTGCGACAAATAAGCCAACATGCTCATAGTGAAGTAGTGGGTATGTTGCCTGAAGGAAATTGGATAAGTAGAGCACCAAGTTTAAAACGAAAAGCCATACTTATTGCAAAAGTGCAAGATGAAGCTGGGCATGGTTTGTACCTATACTCAGCTGCTGAAACCCTTGGTACTAGCAGAGAACAGATGATTGATGATTTGCATAGCGGCAAAGCAAAATACTCTAGCATATTTAATTATCCAACGCTTACTTGGGCAGATATGGGTGCAGTGGGTTGGTTGGTAGATGGTGCTGCAATATTAAATCAAGTGATGCTTTGCAGAACTTCTTATGGGCCTTATGCAAGGGCAAATGTGCGTATATGTAAAGAAGAAAGTTTTCACCAAAGGCAAGGTTTTGAGACATTGATGGTGCTTGCAAATGGTACACCTGAGCAAAAAGCGATGTGTCAAGATGCTATTAATCGTTGGTGGTGGCCTGCGCTTATGATGTTTGGCCCAAAGGACAGCGAAAGCACGAACAATGACCAAAGCATGAAATGGAAAATAAAAAGAAAAACGAATGATGAACTTCGTCAGCAGTTTATAGATATGGCGGTGCAGCAAGTAAAAGTGCTTGGCATGACATTGCCAGATGATAAACTAGTTTGGAATGAGGATAGAAAGCATTATGATTTTGGAGAAATAAATTGGGATGAATTTTGGAGTGTGGTAAAAGGCAATGGACAATGCAACAAGCAAAGATTAGATGCTAGAAAAAAAGCACACGAAGAAGGTGCTTGGGTAAGAGAAGCTGCGGTGGCTTATGCAAAGAAAAAGGCGGCTCGTTTATTGACGAAGGTGGCTTAAATTGATTAATTAATTATTGATTATTATAGTTTGAGTTCACAATTTGTGACCTCTAGTTACAGAGGCATTAAATATATTACAAATGCTTTTAAAAGTATTAAAACACTAAAATTGGCTAAATAAAAAAAATGTAATAATAAATTAAACTAACACCTACACTTATACAAAATAAAATTTACGAAATACGTGGGCAACGGGTAATGCTAGATTTTGACCTTGCAGAAATGTATGAAGAAGAAACTAAAAGATTAAAAGAATCTGTAAAAAGAAATAACAAAAGATTTCCAAATGATTTTATGTTTATCCTTACCCAGAAAGAGTTTCAGAACTTGAGGTCGCAATTTGCGACCTCAAGTTGGGGTGGTTCAAGGTATGCTCCAAGTGCATTTACAGAGCAAGGTGTTGCAATGCTATCTAGTATTTTAAATAGTGAAAAAGCTATAGAAGTAAATATTGCAATCATTCGAACTTTTGTATTGGTAAAAGAATAGGTTTTAAATTATAAAGATTTAAGTGAAAATTTAAAAAAGTTAGAAAGAAAATCCAATAAGAATTTTAAAGAAATATTTACAGCTCTTGAATATTTAATTAGTAAAAGGCAAGAAGAAACTACTTTAAAAAATAGACAGAGAATTGGCTTTAAACCAGATAATATTTAAAACAATAAATTATGAAAATTTCAATTCAAAAATATTATTACGGTGATTTTGGTGGCGAAGAAAAAGCAAGTGGTGAAGAAATAAAAAAAACAACCGAAGAAACGGCTTGGCCTTTATGGGAAATATTTATACGCAGCAAACAAGGCCTTGACCACAAACATGCAGGCAGCTTACATGCTGCAGACGCAGCAATGGCTATGCAAAATGCTAGAGACGTATACACCCGTAGGCAAGAAGGTGTGAGCCTTTGGGTGGTTGAGAGTAAGTACATTCATGCAAGCAACCCTGATGAAGCAGGTGAAATGTACGAACCTGCGGTAGACAAGGTTTATAGGCATCCTACGTTTTATGAGATTCCTGACGAGGTGGGGCATATGTGAAGCCCCCTAAATTCCCCGCAGGGGGTCTTTTTAACGCTATAATAATCAAACTTCTTTTAGAAAATGCAAAGTGAGAACTCAAGTGTAAATACAGAGGCTA
The DNA here is from genome assembly GCA_025357775.1 of Ferruginibacter sp. GTDB lineage: Bacteria > Bacteroidota > Bacteroidia > Chitinophagales > Chitinophagaceae > Ferruginibacter. Next base: position 2,766 of record JANXOQ010000192.1, read on the forward strand.
AAAAAATACAGACTTCAAAAGTCCCTCCCTCGGAGGGATTTAGGGAGGCCTTCCTCCTCCACCTAGCAGACACAACCCTCATACTAACACAACGAAACGGTGCTTGGTGTGGCCATGGGCCTATATTGGAACAAGATATAGCTATCACAAATATCACACTAGATTTAATTGGGCAAAGCAGAAATTTTTATCAATATGCTGCAAAATTAATCAACGAATCTTCGCTGGCTCCTTCTCCTGTGGAGAAGGCGGGGGATGAGGCTACAGAAGATTCCCTCGCTTATCTGCGTACAGAAAGAGAATTTAAAAACCTTTTATTGGTAGAGCAAGAAAATGGCGATTGGGCACAAACAATTGTACGTCAATTTTTATTTAGTGTGTATCAATATTTTTTGTTTGAGCAATTGCAAAATAGTAAAGATGATCAATTGGCGGCTATTGCAGCAAAGTCTTTAAAAGAAGTTACGTACCATGTAAGTTGGAGTGCAGACTGGGTTATCAGGCTTGGTGATGGTACCGATGAAAGCAATGAAAGAATGCAAAAAGCAATTGCAGCACTTTGGCCATACACAGGAGAAATGTTTATGCAAGCAGATTATGAACAAGGTATAATTTCAGAAATACATTTATTAAAAGATAGATGGATAGAAAAAGTAAAAACTGTTTTTGAAGAAGCAACACTAGCAATACCCGAAAATATTTTTATGCAGAGTGGTGGAAAAAACGGAGTACATACTGAAAAGCTTGGTCATATATTAGCAGAAATGCAATATTTACAAAGAACTAATCTTGGTGCAAAATGGTAATAGCCTCCCCAACCCTCCAAGGAGGGGCTTCTAAGCTTTATAACTAAAATAAATTTTTTGCAAAATGCAAAACATAAACACAGATTTTAAAACAAACCCTATAAATAATAAAGCTTCCCAAGTCCCCCCTGAGGAGAGATTTAGGGAGGCTGTATTTTCTTTGTTAGAACAAGTACCTGATCCAGAAGTACCTGTGCTTTCTATTTTAGATTTAGGAATTGTGAGAGATGTAAAAGTAATAGATGATAAAGTGGAAATTATAATTACTCCGACTTACAGCGGCTGCCCTGCCATGGATGCAATAAGTATGGATATTAGATTTAAACTAATAGAATACGGCTACAAAAATATAAAAATTACACAAGTACTTACTCCTGTATGGACAACGGATTGGATGACAGAAAATGGCAAGAAAAAATTATTGGAGTATGGTATAGCTCCTCCAAAAAGAAGTACAAATAATGAAGATGAAATGCCCAAATGCCCACAATGCAAATCAGCTAATACAAAATTACTGAGCCAGTTTGGTTCCACTGCATGCAAAGCTTTGTACCAATGCAATGATTGTAAAGAACCGTTTGATTATTTTAAATGCCATTAGGACTAGATAAAAGTATTGAGATGTGAGTATTAAGACACAAGACAGAACATTAAATGCACATCTTATTTTTAAGAAATAAATATTACAAAAAATAATTAATGCTCCCAATAGATTTGAAGACGATCGGAGCACGCTCCTACAATCCTTTCGGAGCAGGCACCGAAATAAAACATGAGATGTATTTTATTCGTTCAATAAATTCTATTTTATTTGGGTATATTAAAAAATAAAAAATGTTTTCTATCTATAAAAAATTGTAAAGACTTACTTAATAAATAAAATTAAGGATATTTCAAATTGAGGATTAGAAGTTTTGAAATAAGAAGTACTCCCAACTTCGATTCCTTTAAAGTATAAAATTTGGCTTTCTTTAATATAAGTAGAGGTATTTAAAATCATCCACTCGCTATTTTTTAATGCTACCAATTCGTCAATAGCCTGCTTGGCAATTGATATGCTTTTTTTTGAACTATAAATACTTGAGTAATATAGTGCAGTACCTTTTCCTTTTTTATAGCTATATCCTTGATACAACTGTGCATACATATTGGGAGAAGCCAAAACTTTATATTTAATAATACCATCATTTTCAAAAGCTTTTTTACCAATATTTCGTTTAATCCATTTGTTGCCTTCACTTACAATTTTAACCAATTCCAATTGTATAGCTGCAATCTTTATTTTATTAGAATCTTGTTGTACAATTATTGATTTATATAAGCTTGATAAAAAGCTAAAGTCATCAGCCGCTATACTTTCGCCTTCAATAGCATTTAAAAAGTTTGGAAATATATTTTCATTTGTTTTTTTACTTCGGTCAGCCGATAAGGCAGAAACACTAACACAAACAAGTAAAATAAAAAGGAGTGTAATTTTTTTCATAAATTATTTTGTAGCATAAATTTCTGCTAATAATTATTTGCATAGTATGGTAATTTTAAAACATTGCATTCATTAAAAAGAAAGTTGAAAGATGTTTATAATGCTATATTTTTCCTTCGAATAATTGGTATAATTTGCTACTAATTTACCTGCCATAAAT
>JANXOQ010000196.1 GCA_025357775.1 Ferruginibacter sp.
TCTTCATCTGTGTTCCTTTAGCCACTTCTTCTCTGTACATTTTACTCAAACCAATAGCCTTTCGCATAAGAGTAGTATCACCAGTATCCAGCGTCATATCTAAAGTTCTACGTACAGCAAGTGAGTAGTCATTATGCTGTAAGTACGTTTCTATTTCTTCAATAAAAGCTATATTCATGTTTTAAGATTTAATAAAAAGAATTTGCAGTTATAAATAGTGTCTTTTTTTAGTTTATTATAAAAAAAAGTTTTAAAAATTTTATCATTTTTACTTTTAGCGAAAGTATACTTTTTTAAAATATAATTTCTATAATGTAAACAAAATCAATCCTATCAAAAATAAAATTCAAATTTTTAAAATATCAAACACAAACAACTCCGAAATGAGGGAGTTCTAAATATATCTAGATAACCACAAATAAAATTCTTCAAACCCAAAAAGCCTCCCAAAATTGAGAGGCTTTGTAAATATTCTAAATTTTAATTATCTAATAATAGTAACATCTGTTTTCTTGTACTGCTTTCTACCATCAAATAACGTAAACTCAATTACAGCATAGTACGTACCATCAGGCAAAGGTTTACCATTGTAAGTTCCATCCCAAGAGTTAGTATAATTGGTGGAGCCATACACTTTACTACCATACCTATTATATACATTTACTGTAACCCCGCTTCCTGCTATTAAACAAAAGTTTCTTTCATACACTGTCCATTTATCATTTATGCCATCGCCATTTGGTGAAAATGCATTTTTTACGTTTATGCAACTTTGTACAACTTCTACAATTACTTCGTCCGTTTTTGATGGGCAAAGACCAGTAGGGTCGGTTACTTTTAATTTATACTTTGTAGTAAATATTGGGTTAGCTATTGGGTTTATTTTAGATGAATCTGAAAGTGATAATGGGATAATATCTGCTGTCCATAAATAAACTGGGTTTAATGGCCCAGTTACTACACCTATTAATTGCGTTTGGTCACCTCTAGCGATGGTTACATCTATACCAGCATTTACATTAAACTCTGGTTTTACATTTACAACTATTTCTGCTCTTGCACCCTCGCAGCCAAGTGCGCTTTGGCTTACATAATAAGATGTAATGCTTACATTATTTGTAAATGGTGTAAATGGAGAAGTACTACCTGTACCGCCAGTAGCAGCGGCATACCATAAAGGGCTATTAGTACCTACTAAGGTAGCTGTAAGAGCTGGTGCACTAAAGTTTTGGCAATATACCAAAGGAGTGTTTACTATTGGTGCAGCAGGCCTAGGATTTACTACTACTGTAATTAACGCTCGCTGGCTTTCGCATATTATTGGTGAAGCAGTAGATTGTGTAACATAATATAAAGTAGTGCCTGCCATGTTTACACTAGGTATTGGAACAATAGTACTGCTTGTACCACCAGTTGGTGATGTATACCACAATAAATTATTACCTGTAGCAGTAAGAGCGCTACTTGTAACATTGGTACAATATGTAACCAAAGCTGGTGTTGGTATTGGTGCATTTGGTGTACCAGTTATTACTACTTTTATTTCTGCTCGTGGTCCTTCACAATTACCTATTTTAGAACTTACAAAATACGATGTTGTACCTACTGTTGTTGTTATTACAGTAGGAGGATTATTAGAACCTATGCCACCTGTAGATGAATTATACCAAAGCAAGCCAGTACCTGCTGTTACATTACTAACTAAAGAAGAAGCAGTAGTATTTTGGCAATAATTTACTGGTGTATTTACTGTAGGCGCTACTGGTGTTGTATTTACAATAACTGTAATTGCAGACCTAGTTAAGCTTTCGCAAGTACCAACAGTAGAAGTAACCCAATAAGTAGTATTACCTACATTTGTGGTAGAAACAGATGGAGGAGTTGCTGTACCACTGCCACCCGTAGCAGTTGTATACCAAAGTAATCCGACACCATTTGCATTTAATACCACTGGCACATCGCCTTGGCAATATGTAACAGGCGTAACTACAATTGGTGCTGCTGGTGTAGTATTTACAATTACATTTATTTGTGCCCTTGCACTTATACATGCTCCGTTATTAGATTGTACCCAATAGCTAACTGCAGGGTTACCTACTATAGTTGTAATTGGTGTGGGTGCAACTGCTAATGCAGTACCACCTGTAGCTACTGTATACCAAGTAATGTTGTTACCTACAGCTGTTAATGGAACTGCTGTAGTATTTTGACAATATAATACTGGTGTAATAACAGAAGGTGCAGTTGGGTTAGCTATAACATTAACCACTACTGGCACTCTTAAACTTTCGCAGCCATTGCTGTTTTGTGAAACATAATATGTAAACACCCCTGTAGTGGTGGCTAACGGAGTAGGCGCAATAGTTGTAAAAGCTCCACCAGGTGCTGCTTGTATGTACCAACGAAGATTTGTACCAGTAGCTGTAAGCTGTGCAGTAGTTACTCCTTGGCAATAGCTAATAGTAGCAGTCGTAGGTATTGGTGAAGGAGAATATGGAGTAATGGTTACAACAATTGAAACTCGAGGGCTTTCGCAAGAGCTTGTAGTTTGCGTAACCCAATAAGTAGTATTACCTGCTAGCAATGTAGATGGTATAGGAGCAATAGCAGACCCAGTGCCACCTGTAGCAGTTGTATACCACAATATATTTGTACCAACTGTAACATTACCCGCTAGCGAAACTGGGGTAGTGCCTTGGCAATACGTAACCGTTGTTGGGTTTACAGTTGGTTCAGGCGTAGTATTTGCGGCTACATTCACCACAATTGCAGTACGTGGTCCTTCGCAACTACCTCTTTTTTGGCTTACATAATAAGTGATACTACCAATAACGGCTGTAGATGGAATTAAAATAGCTACTCCTGTACCACCAGTTGGTACGGTATAAAATAATAATGTATTACTTGCTGTTGTTACTGTAGCAGTAAGCGCAGGTGCATTGCTAAATTGACAGTATGTAAGCGGTG
>JANXOQ010000233.1 GCA_025357775.1 Ferruginibacter sp.
GCTATAGTTATTACTGGCTTTACACAAAAAGCGCTTATACAATGGACAGTAAAGGGTTCTGGTACTTTTGATATTATGTTTGTAAATGATTTTAACCTACCTTATTTTTCTGGGTTCTTATTTTTCTTTGTATTTATTGGTGGGTTAATATGGCTCACATTAAGAATTGCACATAATAAAAATTGGAATTTATTAAAGCTTGGCATGTGGTGTTTTGCATTTATAATGTTGGGTTGCTTTGTATCGTACTCAACTACATTGGTAAGAAGCAATGCAGATGTATCTGTAAACATGGGGGAGGTAGACAACCCAGTAAACCTTATGAGCTATGTAAGCCGAGAACAATATGGTGATTGGCCTATATTATATGGACAAGATTTTACTGCTACTGCACAAGACCAAATTGTAACAGATACTTATGTAAAAGCAGATGGGAAATATTTAAAAGAAGGAAAAAAGGTAGAATATGTATATGGTAATGAAGATAAACATTTATTTCCAAGAATGTGGGACCAAGGCAATGACCAAGGCCGGGCGGATTACTATGCAAATTTTGCTGGTATTGGCAAAAATAAAGATGGTTCTTACGAGCGACCACCTACTATGGCAGAAAATATAAGCTTTTTTGTGCAGTATCAAATAAACTGGATGTACTTTAGGTATTTTATGTGGAATTTTGCTGGCAAGCAAAATGATTTGCAAGGTGTAAATATTAATAATGTAAGAGATGGTAACTGGAAAAGTGGTATTGGCTTTTTAGACAATATTCGCTTAGGAGACCAAAGTAAAATGCCAGATACTTTAAAAAATAATAAAGCAAACAATAAGCTTTTTATGCTTCCTTTTATTTTAGGAATATTGGGCTTGCTATTTCAAATTAAATACAATAAAAAAGACGCTTTCGTAGTTGGATTGTTTTTCTTTTTTACTGGCTTAGCTATTTCGCTTTATTTAAATATGGCAGGCAACCAACCGAGAGAAAGAGATTATGCATTTGTAGGTTCATTTTATGTATTTGCAATATGGATAGGGCTTGGTGTATTGTATGTAGCAGAACTGCTAAATGGCTTTATGAAAAATTATCGTAATGCTACAATGGCAGCAGGTTTGCTGTGTATGCTTGCAGTGCCAATATTAATGGCAAGCCAAGAGTGGGACGACCATGATAGAAGCCAAAAAACAATGGCACCAGACCTTGCAAAAAACTACCTTGAAAGTTGTGCACCCAATGCAATCCTATTTACATTTGGTGATAATGATACCTACCCACTATGGTATGCACAAGAGGTACTAGGCATACGCCCAGATATACGAGTAATGAATACAAGCTTGCTAGGCACTGATTGGTACATAAACCAACTTCGGTATAAAGTAAACCAAAGTGATTCTTTAGATGTTATATGGAGTGCAGCACAAATTAGAGGCTCTAATAGAGATGTAACTGTAAATGGACCAATTGCTGGTGTTGACCCTAATAAACCAATGGATTTATATACTATGATGAAAGATTTTGGAGGTAGTGATGACCCAACTAGAATAGACCAAAGGAATGGGTATAATATTTTTCCTACAAAAAAAGTATTTGTACCTGTAGATGTAAATTTGGTAAAACAGAATGGTACAGTAAATGCAAGTGATTCAGTATTAACTCAATTAAATTTTGATATTCCCAAAAATTATTTGTATAAAAACGATGCAGCTATTTTGAATATTATTGCAGCAAATAAATGGAAACGTCCTATTTATTTTACATCTCCATACGATGATTTGGGTTTTAAGCCATTTTTAAGAATGGATGGGCTTTCTTACAGACTTGTACCAGTAGCTAATAACGATGTAAATAGAGAAACGATTGGTAAAACTATGATGGAGAAATTTGCTTTTGGAGGCGCAAATTTAAAAGGTACTTACTTTGATGAAGAAAATAGAAGACACTTAAATACTATAAGATTAGCATTTGCACAAGCTGCAAGTAGTTTATCAGAAGATAAAAAGGAAGAGGCTATAAAATTATTAAACAAGTGTGATAAGATGATGCTTGAGGCAAATATGCCTTATGGAATGGCTAGCAGATACCAACAGCAAAATGAATTTTCTATCCAAATGCTATTAGCCTCTTACAGGTGTGGAGATACAACACTATCTACAAAAATTAATGGTGCATTAAAAAAAGATATGACTGAACAAGCAGCATATTATGAAAGTTTACCAGAACTTAAGAAAGAAGCACTAGGGCAAGAAGAAAGTAGAAATAAACAACTATTGGAAGGACTTCTGCAAATGGAGGCACAATTTAAAAATGCTCCACCTGTAACAAAAGAAGGTGCAATGCCAACTATAAAAACAAATGGCGTACAAAAATAATTTTTTATAATTTATTTAAAGCCCTGTACCACTGGTATAGGGCTTTTTTGCAACCAATAGATGTTTTGTTTCGTTTATACAAATATGTAAATGGAGAGTGAAAAATGGGAAAAGGAAATGGGTAATATTGAATGGTAAGATGAAACAAGAAGTAATTAATTATAATTGAAAAAAATAAATTCTAACTACAAATTATTTATTTTTATGAATTAAATGTGTAACAGAAAAAGTTATTTACTAAATGCCTTTTATAATCGAAAATCTGTAGTTCTTCGTCAGTTGTCTGTTTAGCATCTAAATTCTATAATTCTAAAATCTTAATAATGTTAGGTCATAATTTTTCAAAGTATAACCCAAAAGACAATGAGCCAACTGGTTTTGATAAGCTCATGAAAATGTTTACTCAATTGCTTACTTACACAAGTGGTGATTTTGGAGAAGCTATGCAATGGATGAATGAATTAGATAAAGAATACAAGCTTACCAATGATGAATATGGTATGGGAGATTTTCTAGAAGATTTAAAAAAGAAAGGATATATAGATGAAGATAAAGGCACAGGAGAAATAAAAATAACTTCAAAAACAGAGCAGACAATAAGAAAAAGCAGCTTAGAGGAAATTTTTGGAAAACTTAAGAAAACAAAATCAGGTAGCCACCAAACATTTAAACCTGGCGGTGGAGATGAAATAAACCCAGAAACAAGACCATTTCAATTTGGGGATAGTATGGAACAGATAGATTTTACTTCTTCAATTCGTAATGCACAAATAAACCATGGTATTGATAGTTTTAAAATGCAAGAAGATGATTTGGAAATTAGAGAAACTGATTTTAAATCTCAGACCTCTACTGTTTTAATGATTGATATTTCTCACTCCATGATTTTATATGGTGAAGATAGAATAACACCTGCCAAAAAAGTAGCCATGGCATTGGCAGAATTAATAAAAACAAAATACCCAAAAGATACATTAGATATTGTGGTATTTGGCAACGATGCATGGCCTATTGAAATAAAAGATTTACCCTATTTACAAGTAGGCCCGTACCATACCAATACGGTTGCAGGCTTAGAATTAGCAATGGATATTCTTCGCCGCAGGCGCAACCCAAACAAGCAAATTTTTATGATAACAGATGGTAAACCTACTTGCTTAAAAATAGGTAAGCAATATTATAAAAACAGCTTCGGGGTAGATAGAAAGATTTTAACTCGTTGTATGAGTTTGGCAACACAATGTAAAAAAGCTAAAATAGTTGTTACTACCTTTATGATAGCTAGCGACCCATATCTTCAGCGCTTTGTGCAGGAGTTTACGGAAACAAATAATGGTAAAGCTTTTTTTGCATCGTTGGACAAGTTGGGGGCATTTATTTTTAAGGATTTTGAAAGTGGGAAAAGAAAGACGGTTTATTGAAGGGCATTTGCCACAAAGGCACAAAGAAATGAAGTTGTACAAAGAAAAATTGTAAAGTAAATATCATAGTAAAAATGTTCATTTCTTTTTTGCAAATTAAAATATTAACTTCAATAAAAATAAACTCCATGTCGATAACAGAATTGCAGCAAAAATTGATAAATAAAATTAGTATTACAAATGATGTTGATTTGTTAGAAGATATTTATAGTTTCATTGGAATAGATGAAGAAGTTGGAAAGTTTTATACATTATCAGATAAACAGATTTTAAATATAGAGCAATCTCAACAGCAAATTAAAGATGGAAATTATTTTAGCAACGATGATGTAAATAAAGAAATAGACCAATGGTTAGAAAAATAATTTGGTCAGCAAATGCTAAAGATGAAATTATTGAAATATTAAAATTTTGGATTAAACGAAATAAGTCAACTGCTTACAGCAAAAAATTAAATATGCTCTTTAGAGAAGCAATTAATCTGATTTCAAAAAATTCAACTATTGGGTATATAACTATCAAAGAAAATGTGAGAGTAAAAATTGTAAAACAATTTTTAATAATTTATGAAATAACAAATGATTCAATTCACTTACATTCAATTTTTGATAACAGAAGAAATCCAAAAGAATTAATTAAAAGATTATAATTTAAAATTAAGATGACCCCAAAAGCTAGTACACTAAGAGAATTAAAAAAAAGCGGCTACACTCCAAAATCCATTAAGGATGAAATAAGAGAGAATCTTATTAAAAAAATAAAAGCAAAAGAAAATCCTTTTCCTGGAATTTTAGGCTACGAGGACACAGTAATACCAGATACAGAAAGAGCATTACTAAGTAGGCATAACATGCTTTTCTTGGGCTTACGTGGGCAAGCAAAAACTCGTATGGCAAGGCAAATGGTAGAGTTGTTAGACGAATACATACCTGTAGTAAGCGGTAGCGAAATTAACGATGACCCTTTGCAACCAATAAGTAGATATGCTATAGATTTAATAGAAGAAAAAGGGGATGATACACCAATAGATTGGTTACATAAAAGCAAAAGGTATGGCGAAAAATTAGCTACACCCGATGTAAGTGTGGCAGATTTGATAGGTGATATTGACCCCATAAAAGCATCTAACTTAAAATTAAGTTTTGCAGATGAAAGAGTACTGCATTATGGTATTATTCCACGTAGTAATAGGTGCATATTTGTAATAAATGAATTGCCCGATTTGCAAGCACGGATACAAGTTTCTTTGTTTAATATTTTAGAAGAAGGCGATTTGCAAATACGTGGGTTTAAACTACGCTTACCGCTAGATGTATTATTTGTATTTACTGCAAACCCAGAAGACTATACCAATAGAGGAAGTATTGTAACACCATTAAAAGATAGAATAGAAAGCCAAATACTTACTCACTACCCAAAATCGTTAGAAACTGCATTACAAATAACTGAGCAAGAAGCAAGCATTAATGAAGCACAAAAAGAAAAAGTGGTAGTAAGTGATTTGATAAAAAGATTGATAGAGCAAGTGGCTTTTGAAGCAAGAGAAAGTGAATTTGTAGATAAAAAAAGTGGTGTAAGTGCAAGGCTAACCATAGCGGCTTATGAAAATGCGGTGAGCTCCGCAGAACGAAGAGCAATTATAAATGACGAAGCTTCTACCTGCGTTTGGCTAAGCGATTTAAATGGTATAATACCATCTATTACAGGAAAAATAGAATTGGTGTATGAGGGTGAGCAAGAAGGACCTTACCAAGTTTCATTTAATTTGTTAGAAAAAGCAATTCGAACACAATTCAAACAATATTTTCCTGACCCAGATACTTTAAAGAAAAGAAAAGGGAAAGAGCCTGCGCCAGAAAGCCCTTATAAAGCTATTACAAATTGGTTTGATAATGGCAACACCCTCGATTTGTTTTTAGAAACAAAAGACGAGGATAAAATTGTAAAATTATACAAAGTAAACGGCTTACATGCACTTGCTAAAAAGCACTATCCTTCTGTTTCAGAAAAAGAAACAGCCTTGCTAATGGAACTTATATTGCATGGGCTTGCAGCACATTCATTAATTAGTAAAAAAATAATTGATGGCAAAATAGAATTTAAAGATTTAATGGGAAGTATGTTAAATATGGGAAGTGAACATTTTAACGAAGAAGATTTTAATGACGATGATTTTAATTAAATAAAAAAGGCGTAAATCATATTTTACGCCTTTTTACATAATCTATAATTCTTTTTTTATTTCTCTTTCAATTGTCAATACCTTCAAAGAATGTATGCTTACATTTAGCTCAAAACCAATAAGCAATGCAAGAGAGTTAATGTAGATAAGTGCCATTATCATCATTATTGTACCAATAGACCCGTACAATGCATTGTACTTGCCAAAATTGTTTACATATATTGCAAAGCCAACTGATGCAGCTAAACTAAGCAGCGTAGCCAATATTGTACCAGGGGAAGAAAAGTTCCATTTTTTTCTAATTGCTGGTGCATATTTGAAAATAAAACCAATAATTAAATAAACCAAAATAACAATAAAACCCCATCGTGTATAACCAATTATATCTCTTAAAAAATTATTTTTAACTACGATTTTTAATAAACTTCCTTCCATAATAAGTAATAATAAATAAGCAAATAATAACCCAAATATTAATATAGTTAATCGAAGTGCAACAACCCTTATTACAATTCCTTTTCTTTGCTCAAAACCCACATATTTTTTATTAAAAGAGCGCATTATCCCCATCATACCATTAGATGCAAAATAAAGTGTAAGCAATAAACCAAAAGAAAGTAGCCCCAGTTTTGAACCATCAATAAATGAATCAATAAAAATTATTACTTGTTTATTATAAATTTTATTAGGTATAATATCTAGTATAATTGTATGCAATTGCAACTTTAATATTTTTTTAGATATAAAAGGTAAGTTTGGAATAAGTGTAAATAAAAATAACAGAGACGGCGGTATTGCCATTATAAAATTATAAGAAATTGCAGCTGCCCTTTCGGTTAGTCCATGCTCTTTTAATTGGCGTCTAAAAAATTGTATTACATCATACAAAGCCAGTCCTTGAAAGCCCGGTAAAAACCAATATTTACTTTTGCGAAGCAAAAAGGGTAGAGGAGTATAGGTTATTATGATGCGTTGTATTTTGGTCAATGTTGGTTATTGGTTTGTTGATATGTTTACTAGTAGTAAATGTATTCGTATTTTAATTAGCTATCTAACCTACTAACATATAAATAAAAATATTGTGGTTAATTTAAAAATTTTAAACAAAAAATAATTAAAATTTAATATTATACAATCTGTGTCTGTTATGTTTTGTTTAATATTTTAGATCAGTTTTTTCTT
>JANXOQ010000245.1 GCA_025357775.1 Ferruginibacter sp.
AGCTTTTATTATGGGGTAAACAAGTGCCTACTTCAAAAAAATTAATAGCAAGTTTACTTTGATATTAAAATCAAAACCTAGCTTACAAACTAATTTTTAAAACAAAGTTTGTATAAATGTGAAATTAATTTTGTCCTAACATTTATAAAGCCTGTATAACATCATCTGATATTTACTGATAGCCCAAGCGGAAAATTTGCATATCAAAATGGTATTACCGGCTTATGCAAATTATGAGGTAGGGTTAATAAAAAATTGTAAAAATTTTTTACGATTTTTAAAAAACAGAGGCAAGTTAAAAATAATGAAAAGAGTGGTATAGCATTTAATATTTTTGTAAGAATTTGGTTTCGTTAAAAAGAAGAACTAGGATTATCTAAAACACATTCCTTGCTTTATCAGCTTTTACTTTATCCCAATATTTTTTTGCAACATATAACATTCCAAAACTTTCGCTATCATCTTTAGCCATTTGCTTATGATGCATTTTGTGCGCCCATCGTATGGTACGTATATACACACTATTGCTGCGTGTAAACCATTTAAACCGCTGATGTATTACCACATCATGTACTAAAAAATAAGCAAAACCATACATAGCAATACCAAATCCAATACCTGCAGCTATATAGTTTTGAGCCTGTAACCCAAGCATTATACACAACCAACTAGGTATAGCAAATATTAAAAAAAACGCATCGTTTTTTTCAAAAAATGATTTATGAGGGTGGTGATGATCCTCGTGCAAATACCAAAGAAAGCCATGCATTACAAATTTATGCGTAGCCCATGTTATTCCTTCCATCAATAAAAATGTAACCAATGTGATTGGTATTGTTATTATCCAATTCATAAAAATGTTCTTATTAACATAAAAAACGTTGCCATAGTAAGTAGCAAATTTATTGCAAAAATATTTTGTTTGTCAAATTTTAATAAAGCAAAAGCTGCCATTAAAATAGTACTAACCCCAAGCCAGCTTAAATAATTGTAACTAGGTATATCGCCATCGCCAAGCCATTTCCAATAACCTAATTTTACTGCTGCTGGTTCCATAATCCAATCAAATAATACGGCTACCATAGCACCGTCAGATATGATAGAAATAACTTTTAAAGCTGGTACTGGCATTCTAGTCATTTGTTGCAATTTTAGGGATATTTCTCCTAATATAGTATGCACCAATATACCGCAACAATACATAATTATAAACCAGTTTACGCCAATTATAAGCGGCACATTTTTAAAAGAAACACCAAGCATTTTGCTGTATGTGTAATCTCCAAATAAATTACCAGTATTTACTCCTATGATTTCTACGGCCACCCCTGTTACAAAACAACACACAAAAAATAAAACAAACCCTGTGCTTATTTTTTTTTGAGTATAAATTAATAACCCAAGCATTAACAACAGGTTTATGGCAGTAAGACTTACAAAAAAATCTTTATTAATAAACATACCTATAAGCCCAATAGCATGAAAAAATATGGCTATTGCAGTAGCAATTTGTGACTTTGTTTTAAGCATGTATATCTCGTTGTTTTTTTGTATCATACATTACTAAATCAGCTACTATTTTTGCACTTTTTAAACACAAAGGTATGCCACCACCAGGGTGAACACTGCCGCCACAACAATATAAATTTTTGATGCTACTTATAAAATTTGGGTGTCTTAAAAATGCAGACTTTTTACTATTGCTACTGGTACCGTATAAAGAACCAAGGTATGAACCTGTACTGGTTTCTATGCTTTGTGGATGCAGCATTTCCTCTGATACAATATGCTCTTCAATATTTGTATGAAGTATTCGATTTAATTTTGCCGTAATTAATTTTTTTGCAGTTGTTTTCAACGTTTGTTCATCATATTTAGTATCTGCGGGTACATTAATCATAACAAACCAATTTTCACAATTTGCAGGTGCCTGTGCTGCTTCTTGCTTGCTTGTAATGTTTATATAAATAGTTGGGTCATCAAATAGTTTTTTATGGGTAAAAATATGTGCAAACTCATTTGGATAATCGTTTGTAAATAATATATTGTGCAATTCTAGTTGAGGAAATATTGTATTAATTCCCCAATAAAAAACAAGTGCACTGCTACTCCTTTCTTGCTTTAAAATTTTATTGGCTTTTTTATCATTACCCAATAAATATTTATGTGTAAAATACACATCAATATTACTTACCACTATATCTCCAAAAATATTTTTATTATTTACAACTATGCCCGAGGCTTTGTTATCTGAGCAAATAATTTTTTCAACCGAAGCATTAAAAATGAACTCTACCCCTTTTTTTAATGCCAATTTATATAAAGCATTCGTAATATTTATCATGCCGCCATGTGGAAAATATGCACCTTCGGTTTGCTCTAAGTGTGGTATCAAACTTAGCATGGCTGGGGCTTTATAAGGGTTGCTACCATTGTAAGTTGCAAATCGGTTAAATATTTGTTGGGTTTCTTTAGCCGCAAATCTTAGATTATATGCACCCAATGATTGAAATAAATAGGAAAATTTTAGAGAACTTAAAGCCATTATTACTCGTGGGTGAAACCAAGTTCTTTTTTTGTGCAAGGAGTAATT
>JANXOQ010000253.1 GCA_025357775.1 Ferruginibacter sp.
AACGGTAGGGCTTGCTGTCAGTGCAGGAAATAGAATTACAAATGTTCAAATAACAACAAAAAGATGATTAGAATTACCGAAGATGAAATTAAGAACGTCAAGCCTGCATTGCAGCAAACCCCTTGTTATGTGCAGCCCTTCAGTAGGCTCTTAAACAAAGATTGCTTTCTTGCCATAAAAGAGATTGAAGATAACAGCATTGATTTGATTGTTACAGACCCTCCTTATGGAATAAATTTTACCAAAGGTTACAAAAGTGGCTCAACTGAATTGGTACACGGTGATGATGGCTTTTCTGTGATGGTTTTTGTTGATGAATTAATGAGAGAGTTTAAAAGAATATTGAAGCCCGAAAGTGCTATTTATATTTTTACCCGATTTGATGTTATGCCTTATTGGTGGTTGAAAATTAAAAACCACTTTGATGCAAAAAATCAAATTGTTTGGTTCAAAGGCGGTGGCGGAATGGGTGATTTATCTGGCAATTTTTCTTTTAATTATGAAAGTATAATGTTTGCAACTAATGGTAAACACAAGATTAGAGGCAAAAGAGATGGCAGCGTTTGGCAAATAGGGAAGTGTAAACAAGAGTTTCACGAAACGCAAAAGCCTGTGGAATTAATTGAGAAAATTATAAAGCACAGTACAGATGAAGGGATGGTAGTTTTTGACCCTTTTATGGGTAGTGGTACTACTGGCGTTGCCTGTAAAAACCTTAACCGTTCATTTATCGGAATTGAAATGATAAAGTCAAATTATGATACAGCCGAAAAAAGGATTGTTTCTCACACCCCGCAAATTATGGTGTTTGAATAGGTTGCACATAACGGGCAGGGCTTGGCGAAGAATGGGAATTGATATTCTTCTGCTCGGAACTAAAGTTGAATAAAGATTAAAAGTAAAATATTATAAACAAATGCTCCCCGATGTTGGTCAAGCTGGAACAAATGTTTGGATATGCAAAAATGCTGATGGTTATTCCGTCAGCCCATTTTTTGCCAAACCCAATGTTAGCAGCAGCCTTTTTTGGTCAGCGTACAAAAAATAAGTATGGCAAAGTCAAAATATTGTTACGGAATAGTAAAAAAGGATAATGGTCAAATGCTTTTAGATACAGAAAAGCTACCTATCTATTGGAATAAAAAAGTAGCACAAAGCGTATGCAAAAACTTTACTGGTTATTGCGTTCATCCTGTAATACTTGAAAAATTAGAATCCTTTTTATTAACAACTACAAAATAAAAAAATGAAAGTAACAGATTTTAGAATTGGTAATTATATCCAAGATTTTGAATGTCAACCATACATTTTTCAAGTTGAAGAAATTAGCAAATACGTTGGCTATGAATTATGGGTTAAATACCGTAAAGGGTCAGCAAAAACAAAAGACCCCGACCCCATTGCAATTAATAAGCTATGGTTAGAAAAATTAGGGTTTGGGCAAAATCTTACAGGGAATGCTTGGTGGCATAAAGAAAATGATATGTTTATTATTGGCGAAGAAGATGGGAAATTTTATTATTCGTATTTTGGTGGAACTTCTGATGAACCAATAGTAGAGCATACATTTCAGTTAGATTATGTTCATAGATTACAAAACCTTTACCATTCAGTAACTGGCAATGAGTTGGTAGTGTCCAACTTGCACAAAACCCCGTGTTGGTGGCAGTTATTTTAGTTCATCAATACAAGTCACTCCTAATTGCTGTAAACATTCTATTCTATGATTTTCAATTTCTGTTAATTCAAAATTGTCAGTTTTGCCATCTAATTTAGTTAAGCAATCAATGCCGACAACTGTGTGGTCTCTCAATTTGTATATCGAGCATTCACCTGCAACATAAAGTCCAAGTTTTTTACAAGCACTCGGTTTAATAGCAACATTAAATCCTTTTCCTAAAACTCTTACACTTGGATACAAAACACCGTCGATATTTGGATGTTGAGAAACTAATTCTGTAAATATTGCAGAAATTAAATAGTCTGTATGGTTATTGATTTCTTTTGAAAATTCATCCGCAATAAATGTTTGATACTTTAAAGACTTATCCAACATTTCTTTGTCTTCTTGCTTAATAAAATAATTGTACGCATCAACAAGTTCTCTTGTGTAACTACTTTCTTCGTAGAATGTGTCTTTGTGAATAACAGCTATTAAGTTTAAATCTTCTTCAACAATCCATTTGCCGAATGAAATTTTCTTATATCCTGAACTTGTTTTGTCCCTTAGCCACGGCATTGCTTCTAATACACCAATTATTCTTGAATTTTCTAATTCGCCTTTTTCTAATTTGTCAGGTAAGGCACAAGCATAAAACATTGTTTGACTCGGTGTACTTGCTCTTTGGTAAGTCGTGTTTAAATGTTGAGGCTTAAATGAGAAATCGTTTTTAAGGCTAAATCTTTCATCACCATAGTTTGGTCTTGCTCTCATTACAGATTTTCCTTTGTGATAAGTCACAAGCATATAACCAACTTTTCCAACTTGTTTCAGCAATTCTTTTGCTTCTTTCGCTGGGTCATTGTCTAAATTTAATTTTTTAAGAGAAGCAATAATTTCGTCAATTGTCATTTATAGAGTGTCTGTTAATTGCCACCAACGGCTGGGGCTTTGTGCAGGTTGGGAATTAGTATTCCTTCTGCCCGGAACCGAAGCTGATTGAAAAACAAATGTAGAAAATAAATTACAAATGCTCATTAGTATTTCTTCTGCCCGAACCACAGCTGGGATTTGTACTAATGCCCATTGTTATTCCTTCCGCCCAACTTGCACAAAACCCAATGTTGGCAGTAGTGCATTTTTAGAGGTTTTCTATTTCTTTTTCTGTTAGTCCTGTTAATTTTGAAAGGTCTGCATTAGATAAGCCTAACTTTCGTCCTTGTTTTATAACTTCCAATTTTTCTTCAATTTTCCCTTCAATTTTCCCTTCAGTTTTTCCTTTCTTTTCTGCAAACTCAATTCTACCAATTTCGTCCCTCTCTTTTATTGAAGCCCTTTGATAGTCTTCCAATTCTTCCTTTGTCCAATTTTGTTGATTGGCTTCTGTGTAAGCTTCTTTCAAACCTTCGTCTTTCACATTTTCTGGCATTAGAGTTAAATTTTCAGCATTCTTGATGAAATAAGTCCACTGGTCAATGCTGGTTTCTAATTGGTCAATTGTTTTGTCAAACTTTGGTAATTCAATAAAATTAAATTCAACGTCTTGTATAACTTGCTCTTTAGTTTCAACGTCTAAAACTTTATGTCTGCTGTAATAATTTGCATTTAGTTTACTAATTTCAAATTCTAGAATTCCAATAAAATAAACTGGTCTAAGTTTGTCGTACTGAACGCCTTTGTCAATTTGAGAAACATAGCTTTGAGAAGTATAGTAAAGTATTCTTTTGTGAAAATATTCAAACTCTGCGACTTGCATTTCTACAATAAAAATGTTTCCTTTTTCGTCCTTAGCTTTTACATCAACGATTGTAGATTTTCCACCACTTAATTTACCTAATTGATAAGGATTGGTTATTTCAACATCAATTATCTGCTCATTTTTTGGCAAGTCGATTACAGCATTAAGGAAAGAAATCAAGGATTTTTTCTTGCTGTCGTTTCCAAATATTTTTCTAAACGCTATGTCATTAGTTATATCTACGAATTTCATAGTACAAATTTAACATAAATTGTCCAAGTTTGAGTATTGAGAGCTGTCATTTTTGCTGCTAACGGATAGGGCTTTGCGATGGTTGGGTATTGACCAACTGTCTGCCCGGAACTGATGCTGAGTAAAGATATGAAAATGATGTTAAGAACTAATGCACAATGTTGCTTGTCCTGCCCGAACCAAAGCTAGGATATCCACCGATGCTGATTGTACGAACGTCAAGCCCAACTATTGCAAAACCCCATGTTGCCTGCAGTTTTATATCAATCATAACCCTTCAAGTATTGTTCTTGCTCCAAAAGAATTGTAGTTGCTTTCTATTTTAATTCCTGGAATCCCATTTCTTTTAAAGTATCCTTTGGATAATTTTAATTTATCATAATAGTCATAAAGTTTTAAGTCAATGAATAAATAATCAATAAATTGTTGCATAAGTTTCGCTTCTTTAATACTTTCTGAATGAGCTGATGGTGTCCAATAAGTTTTGAAAGAATAATTTTTTTTGTCTGATGTTTCTAATAAAAATTCTTCTCCATCTAAACCCTGTGTCCACCATTTTATTTTTCCATCTGTTGGTATTTTCCCAATATTTAGATTATTAAATGCCTTGTAAATATTAAGACTAGTAGTTGAATCTAAAATTATTCTTTGTGAAAAAATCTTGTCTATTTTCTGTAAACCTTTTTTTAATAATTTATTGTCGAATCGCATTGCAAAGTTTGTAATGCGTCCAAAATAATTTTTATTGTCGAGAGTCCAAATGTCTATTGCTTGTTTGTCTGTCCAAAACCTCATATGAAATGAATCTTTTGATTCTATTAAATCTTCAAGGTTTAATTTTTCTCTCAAGTCTGAATAATCTTTGTACCAAGATAATGTATCAATCTTACCATTACTGTCTACTTTGATTGGTAATTCTATATTTTTATTAATTTGTCCGTAAGAAATGTGGCCAACAATTAGTAAAATATAAAATAAATATTTAAGCATTATTATTTTTTGTTTTTTAAATCGTAAGGTGCCAACGAAAAATTGCAGGCAACGGCTAGGGCTTTGTGCAGGTTGGGAAATAGAATTCCGTCTGCCCGAAACCGCTGCTGATTGAAAATATAAAATTGAAGTTAAGAACTAATGCTCAATGTTGATTGTCAAGCCCGAACAAAAGTTGAACAGAATTACAAATGCTCATTGTTATTCCTTCTGCCCAACTTGCACAAAACCCAATGTTGTGTGCAGGTATTTCAATTCAGAAATTTATTCTTGCTAAAAATTATCTATTGGGTCGGTTTTTAGCATCTCAATTTTAAAGCTTAAAAGATATAACTTCATTTGCTTATCAAACGCATCTCTAAATTTTCTCACAGCTTTCTTATGATAAAGTGGTGTATTATTTTTCAAAAAGTCCGAGTAAAGTGCCTCTGTTTTATCAATACTAAATTCAGTTAGTTCATACTTATACTTAAAGTCTCGTATTGATATTTTGAAAACATGATTTACGTTTACAGAAACCCCCATTCCTAACATTTTATCATAAAATACTTCTGAATTACCTTTTAAAATTATTTCTCCTGACTCTTTATCATCAAGCTGAATTACATTTTTTGCAGATTTGTAAGTATTTACAATCCACTTTTTAGCATTAATATATAATTTACTTTTTTTGATGCTGTCAGTTGTAATTATTTCATTATAGTTTACTATTCCATTTTTCTCTGGATAAATTGAGTCTTTCGTTTGTCCAAATATATTTGATGAAAAAAACGACAATAAAAGTAAGATTTTAATTTTCATGGTTTTGAATTTTTAATAATTTGTAAATGTTTTATAAATGTATGTTTGACTTAAAATTTGGTCATTCAAAGTATTGTTTGTATTGAGAGATTTTTTTTTAATCTGGTTTTAGAGTTTGAAAAAAATGAATAAAAAGTTAAATGACAATAATTGAAGAGCTTTCAGTTTTTCGGTTGGTGGATTCTAGTTTCTAACGCAACTTTTAGGTTAGTGATTCTCAAAGTTTTATCTAGTTTTTGTCCATTCCTATTTTTTGCCAACACCCTCGCACATTGGTTCCTAGAGGGTATTGGCAAAAACTAGTCATTAACTTATTGATACTCATAACTGTCAAAAAAGTTGCGTTAGATGTTGGAACCTGCGGTTTACTTGCACACAACGTTCAGGGCTTTGCGATGTTGGGGAAATAGAATTCCATCTGCCCGGAACCGCTGCCCAATATTGTTTCTAATAATGAAGATAACAACAAAAATCTAAATTGAAAAACTTCTGCCCGAACAAAAGTAGAGTAGGGTTACTGCTGCTCATTGTTATTCCTTCTGCCCCAATATTGCAAAACCCCATGTTATGTGCTGTACTACTATTTGTTAATCAATTTTTTTTACGTTTTCTAATTGCTGTGTTTTATTAATTCAAATCGTTTCAATAAAGTCTAATCCGTGTCAATAATTAAGCCGTTTTGATAAAGTCTAAGCCGTGATAAAAATACAAACCGTTTCGATAAAATCTAAATTGTAATAAAAATTCAAACCGTTTCGATAAAGTCTAAGCCGTGATAATAATCCAAACCGTTTCAATAAAGTCTAAGCCGTGATAATAATTCAAAACGTTTCGATAAAGTCTTAGCCGTGTTAATGTTTCAAACCGTTTCAATAAAGTCTAATCCGTGTCAATAATTAAGCCGTTTCGATAAAGTCTAAGCCGTAATAAAAATTCAAAACGTTTCGATAAAGTCTAAGCCGTAA
>JANXOQ010000289.1 GCA_025357775.1 Ferruginibacter sp.
TTCTTTAAAAGAATATACAAGTAATTTTACAGTATGGATATAATGGTAGATGTAAGGAATTTGTCCAAAAAATTCCATCAATTTGAGGCAGTTAAAAATCTTTCTTTCACGGTAAATAAAGGAGATGTTTACGGTTTTCTTGGGCAAAATGGGGCTGGTAAATCTACTACACTTCGCATGCTGCTCAATCTTATAAAGCCCACAGGTGGCGAAATTTATTTTTTAGGAAAAAAGATAGAGGATGGAAGCAACGAATTATTACAACAAACTGGTGCCATTATTGAGCGACCAGATATGTACAAATATTTATCTGCCTATGACAACCTAAACATTTTTGCAAAACTAAGCGGTATAAAAGTTACCAAAAAAATATTGATGGACCAGCTAGAAATGGTTGGTTTGGCTGATAGGTACAAGGACAATGTAAAAACTTTTAGCCAAGGTATGAAACAACGTATGGGCATTGCTGTTGCATTGGTGCATCAACCAAAGTTGATAATATTGGATGAGCCTACCAACGGCCTAGACCCACAAGGTATTGCAGATATGCGTAATCTAATTTTAAGATTGAGTAAAGAAATGGGTAAAACGGTTATTGTTTCGTCTCACCTATTAAGCGAAATAGAAATCATAGCAAACCGTATGATAATAATACACAAAGGGCAAAAAATAGAAGAAGGGGAAGTAGCTTCATTGCTAGACCCAGCCAACACTTTAGTAGAAATAAATACTACTGACAATAATAGCACAAAGCAATATTTACAAACAAGTAAATGGGGAAATTACTTGCAAGAAAGTAATAGAAATATAAAATTGAGGATGAACAAAACAGAAGTTCCGCAATTAATTTCAGATTTGTCTAGTAATAATACCAACTTACTTTCTGTGCAGCCTCGTCATTCCTTAGAAGATTATTTTTTATCACTCACAAA
This sequence comes from Ferruginibacter sp., assembly GCA_025357775.1. Lineage (GTDB taxonomy): Bacteria > Bacteroidota > Bacteroidia > Chitinophagales > Chitinophagaceae > Ferruginibacter. The sequence continues at coordinate 933 of JANXOQ010000289.1, forward strand.
CAACGATACACATGTGGAGCCTTTTACAAATTGAGTTATATAAAATATCTAAAAGACCAAGAACATACATTGCATTTATTTCCATAGCAGCCATTGTGTTTATTTTTCAATTTGCATTTAAAGCAGATGGCGCAAGTTATATGAACATGATGCTGCAAAGCGCTGGCGACACTTTTGAGCTTGATAGAAGTAAAGCCATCAATGGATATTTTATGTGTTACATCATCCTCAACACATTGCTTATACAAATACCCATACTTATAGCACTTGTAGCAGGGGATGCTATAAGTGGCGAAGCTAATATGGGTACGCTAAGACTATTGCTCACAAAGCCTCTTAGCCGTTCCAAAGTTATTGCTACCAAGTTTTTTGCCTCTACAATTTATACAGTTGCACTACTTATTTTTATGGCAATAATGGCATTGTTTGTTAGTATGCTTATTTTTGGTGTAGATGATATGCTTATTTTCAGAGCACATGGGGATGAGTCGCAAATATTACAAATTACAAAAGATGATGTAATGTGGCGATATTTTGCAGCCTTTGGTTATGCAGCTGTAGCGCTAACCGTTATTGCAGCACTAGCTTTATTGCTTTCTGTATTTGCAGAAAACTCTGTAGGCCCTATTATTGCTACTGTTTGCATCGTTATTGTCTACACTATTGTATCTAATATTAACGTACCTATTATCGATAAAAGTATAAAACCATTTTTATTCACCTCTTATTTAGTAGGTTGGAAGGGCTTTTTTTACATAGCTGTAAACGAAGAAAATATTCCTGTAAAAGGGAGTATGGAAAACTGGCCCGCCGTGCGAAATAGTTTATTTATTTTAATAGCACATATAGGAATTTTCTTTGGAGCAGCAGTTTATTTTTTTAAGAAAAAAGATATATTAACGTAATGGAGCAAAAGCATAAATGCTTTTTGTAACCTTTGGTTACAAACTGTAAAAGCATTGATGGAGCTGCGGTGGCGTCGCACATTTCATCTTCAGCTATCTATTTAGCTTTTATTATGAAACTTGTAAAACACAAACTTATTACCCAAAAATATTGAGTAATAAAATTAGAAACGATAAGAATAATATTAAATAAATTATGAAAAAACTAATAACACTTGTACTAATATTTTGTGCATTTACTGTACAAGCACAGCAAGAAATAAATGAATTATTAGCCAAAGCAAAAGTAAAGCTAGAATCGG
>JANXOQ010000301.1 GCA_025357775.1 Ferruginibacter sp.
CGCTTTGTCCGTGTGCAAAATCATACATTGGGTAAATGCACCATTTGTCGCCAGTGCGGTGGTGGTGGGCATGTTTAATTCTGTAAATTAAAGGATCTCTCATTAGCATATTAGTATGAGCCATATCTATTTTTGCACGCAATATTTTTGCACCATCTTCAAACTCACCAGCCTTCATACGGCCAAATAAATCTAGGTTTTCTGCAATGCTTCTTTCTCTAAAAATATTACCCACACCAGGCTCGGTATGTGTACCTTTTTGTGCAGCTATTTCTGCAGCTGTACTTTCATCCACATACGCAAGCCCTTTGTTTATAAGCGTTACAGCATACTCGTACAAGGTGTCAAAATAGTCTGATGCATACAATTCGTTCTTCCATTCAAAGCCAAGCCACTTAATATCTTCCTTTATACTATTAACATACTCAGTTTCTTCCGTTATAGGGTTGGTATCATCAAACCGTAGGTTGGTATAGCCTGCATATTTTTTTGTAAGCCCAAAATTTAAACAAATACTCGTAGCATGCCCCATGTGCAAATACCCATTAGGCTCTGGCGGAAACCGAGTTACAATACTTTTATATTTCCCTTCTGCTAAATCTTTTTCTATAATTTCTTCTAAAAAATTTAAACTCTTTTCTTCGTTCATAATTCTTGATTGTGAGGCAAATTTATGGGTTTATGTTTTAAGGAGGGAATGTGGGCGCATTGTTTACATATTTATTAATTATAAATAAGTTAGGCTAGTTGTTATAGAGATTAATATTTAAACGTTTGATTATACTAATAATTCGGGAGTTTGATTTTAATAATTTATAATTCACTCTATTTTGTTAGAAAAAATATTAAACATTTTCATATATTTTATTTTACAGAAAATATATTTGTGTATGATTTCGAAAAAGCAATTTTAATTTGAAGATTTATTTATGAAAAAAAAACATATTGTAATACTTTCTGGTGCTGGTATAAGTGCAGAAAGTGGGCTTAAAACTTTTAGAGATAGTGATGGATTGTGGATGGGCTATAATATTGAAGATGTAGCTACACCAAGAGGTTTTGCAAAAGACCCAGCTTTGGTACTAGATTTTTATAACCAACGAAGAAAAGAAGTAATGGCTGCAAAGCCTAATGAAGCGCACAAAGGGCTCGCTGCATTAGAAAAAGATTTTGAAGTAACTATTATTACTCAAAATATTGATGACTTACACGAACGTGGTGGTTCTACTAGAGTTATTCATCTACATGGACAAATTTTTCAAATGCGAAGTGTTACAAACACAGAAAATATTTTTAATATACAAGGAGATATAAATATTGGTGACTTAGCTGATGATGACACTCAATTGCGCCCCCATATAGTATGGTTTGAAGAACCTGTACCAATGATAGAAAAAGCTGCTTTTGTAATGCAAACGGCAGATATATTTGTATTAGTGGGCACATCATTACAAGTATACCCTGCAGCTGGCTTAATAGATTTTGTACCTAGTGAGGTACCAAAGTATATTATTGATAAAGTAATACCAGAAGTAGAACATTATAAAAATATAATAACCATTAAAGGAAATGCAACTGAGGGAGTAAAAAAATTTATAAATATGGTAACAAAATAAATTGTAAGTTTATTTTATAATTGCAGTTAAAGATTTTATATTAAAATTTTATTTTTCCTTAATTATAAAAACAGCTGGCAAAGCTCTTTGCCCAGTTTTATCACTTGGTTTAACAGTTTCTTTGCCATTTACAAGCATGCAAGTACTACCGCCACCATCTAAATTAATTGCTTCTATACAACCAATATCTTTTAGTATTTGTGCCGCTTGTGTTAATGAAACTCCATCAGCTTTATTAGGAAATCTTCCCTGTACTACAAGTATTATAAGTTTATAATCTTTTGTATAACCCATTGCTGTTCGTGGATGCTTATCGTAAAAGCTTTTCCCTGTAAATAAACCCTCCTCTTCATTGCTAATGCTTATTTGCCCATTTTGTAAAAGTACAGAGCCACCACCAATAGCAGTTTGCATTTTCCATTTTTTGAAATTTTTTTTTGTAAAACTTTTCATTAATGAAATAGAGCTATCATTTTTTATAAATGGTTTAATAGGAGTTTCACTAGCCAATATTGTTTTGTAAGTAGTATCTGTATTTATCCATGCTACATCTGCTTTGCATTTTTTACTAATACCTATTGCAGCTCTGTAAATTTTCAATTGTTTTAAAGAGTCATTACCAGTGCCGTTTGTGGTGGGTACATTAAAGGAAATATTTTTCCCATTTTTTATAACTGTATTTAAATTTTGATTTGTTTTAAAATTAAAAAAAGTACCATTTACTATTACCAACGGTTTATTATTTTTTACATAAAACTCGTTTGGCGTAAGCCTTCTTTTATAAGTAGTATCCACATCAAAAATAAGTTCGCTGTCTTTTAAATTAGCTTCTAAGTAATATGCAATATTTGGCTTTCCAGCTAAGCTATCATTAGTATAAAATAATTTAACGGCTTGGGGTAGGTTGATATTTACACTATCTACTTCAGTCCAGTTTAATTGTGCAATTGTTTTAATATTTAAAAATAAAAGAAAGGATATTAAAAAATATTTCATAACCTGTTGTGCGGTTATAAAAATAGTTCTAAAAGAATAAAAAAAGATGTTGTGCATTCATGTTTTTAGCATGGTTTTTGTATATAATAGTTTGACTATCAATTATATAAAATGCACAA
>JANXOQ010000328.1 GCA_025357775.1 Ferruginibacter sp.
TTTTATCAAGCAAAACGGAACCAAGCTCTGCTGGAGAGCAACTTGTTAGGGATAGCTTGTGAACGATGAAAATATCAATCAAAGAACTTTCAATTTGAAGGTTCTTTGATATTTTTTGAAGTTCTTTATGCCTTAAAAAACTCATCAATAAACTTCTTCTTTCGAGCTATTGATAATCCATTGTGATTTCTCAATTTATTTTTCAATTCGGCAAATTGACCATCTATTGCGTTTGTAGTATTTGGTATTTTTAGGTGCATATTATCATACCAAGTAAAGAGCCATGGCAAATTATATTTAAGACTTCTGTAAGCACTTCTTAGCCTTCTATGTACATATCTATTTTTTCCATTAGCGTCTACTTTTCTTTCATTTAAAAAAGCGCCCCACTTTATAAACCAAGCTGCTAATCCACCTTCAAAACTTTCTCTGTCGGTTTGTTTTAAGAGCAACGTATGTTCCCATAGTTCTTTACTAGCTTGCATTTTAGGTTTCTTTGTTAAATATCTTCTAACGATAGCTACTTGGTGAAAATTACACATTTGAATAGGTAAATCTTTATCCAATAATTGAATCAATCCTTTTCTACCATCACAAATTATTGCCTCAATTTTAATTCCACGTCTTACAATTTCTGCAATGCCTTTTAAGTACAATAAATTTGTTTCTTGCTTTACATATTGTTTAAAAGTATCGTTCCTGTGTGGCTATCTTTAAATACCATTACGCCAAATTTCTTTCCAAAATAAGTGGTATCCATTAACACATTTACTATGCTAGGAAAGGTTGTTTTTCTATCCGTTTTTACAGAATCAATTTTTCTTTGAATAGTTTTTGTAGAACAATTATACCTTGCTGCTAATTGAGCATAAGTTTGTTTGCCCTTTGTATATTCTTGCCAAAGAGTTGTGACATTTATTTTGAAATTTCCTTGAAAGATTTTGCCACAAGAGGCACATTTGTAGCGTTGTTTTTCTTTTTGAAAACCTTTTTTAGTAATAATTTTACATCCGCAGTAAAAGCAGTTTTTTATTCAAGACTTATAATTCGCTGAAAGGTAAGCCCATTAATTGTTGTAGAGGATTTTAGGCACTATTTTGTCTATTAACCCGAAATAACTAATTCGAGCTAAGATAAATGAATGAAAGAGGTAAATAGATAGAAGGGGTAAAAAAATGGAAACCTAGAGGGTCAACTGTATAGAAAATAAAAATCTAAATTAAAAAACTCTCTTTTTTTCGTCTTCCGGCTAGAGCTTGTGTGTAGTGCATTTTACTCGCCTAACAATTCTTGAATCTCTGTTTGCAAAATTGGT
>JANXOQ010000457.1 GCA_025357775.1 Ferruginibacter sp.
ATTTCTATTATACCCCGTTTGAAAAACTAGATTTACAGAAGTAGTTGCAGGATTTGGATATGTTTTAATATATTTTAATTGCCCAGTACCATTATCTAAAGATGATTGTGCGGTACTGGTAAGATTTATACCAATAATAAATATTAATATGATGTATATTTTTTTCAACTACGTAAAGATAACTTTTTTGCCTAAAATTAAAGAATGAAAATGTTAAAAACAAATACGATAACATTTTCATTCTATTTTAATTTTAATACACTTTTGCAATAGGTTTACAAAAAGAGTTTATATATTATAAAATAAGTTAAGCCAATTTTGCCAATATTTCATTTATCGCTTCAAAATTTGGCACATCTCCAGCACTTTCAAGTACCTCTGCATATTGTACCACACCAGCCTTGTCTATCACAAAAGCAGAGCGTTTGCTCACTCCCTTCATACCCATACCTGTAAAAGACTCATAAATAGAGCCATAATCAGTAGATACTTCTTTATTAAAATCGCTTAGCAAAGTAAAATTGTACGCTTGCTCTTCCTTATACTTGGCCAAAGTAAAAACTGAATCTACAGATATACCCAAAACCTCTGCATTGGCATTATTATATTTTGCAATATCATCTCTTACTCCACAAAGCTCAGAGGTACATACGCCTGTAAAAGCCATTGGGAAAAATAACAATAAAACATTTTTATTACCTGCAAAATCTGCCAAAGCAACTGGCTTCATTGCAGAATCGAATAAAGAAAAAGTGGGAGCTGTTTGTGCAACTTGTATAGACATAATATTATAATTTTTTGCAAATATAAACAACTAATCAACCAATCAACTTTTCAACTAAATTTTTCACTTCACTCAGCGCAATCCTCTCTTGCCTCATATCATCTCTATACCTAATTGTAACGGTATTATCTTCTTTTGTTTGATGGTCTATCGTTACACAAAACGCAGTACCTATTGCATCCATTCTTCTATAACGTTTACCTATTGCATCTTTCTCTTCATAAAAACACATAAAACTGCCCTTGCATTCATTCATTATTTGTTTTGCTATTTCAGGCAAACCATCTTTTTTTAACAATGGCAAAATAGCCAATTTTATAGGCGCAAGTTTTGCAGGTATTTTTAGTACCACTCTTCCATCAGGGGTTCCATCTTCCCTTGTCCATTTTTCATCATGGTAGGCAAGGCTCATTACAGTTAAAAAAAGTCTGTCAAGCCCTACAGAAGTTTCTACCACATAAGGTGTATAGTTGCCATATGGCTTTCCTTCTTCGTTAAGGTCGTTATCAAAATATTGTATTTTCTTTTTGCTAAATGTAGCATGCTGCGTAAGGTCATAATCTGTGCGGCTATGTATACCTTCTAGTTCTTTCCAACCAAATGGAAATTCAAATTCAATATCCAAAGCCATATCAGCATAATGCGCCAATTTTATATGGTCGTGAAAACGCAATTTTTCTGCAGGTATACCAATACTTTCGTGCCATTTTTTACGCTCATCCTTCCAGTAATTATACCATTCTTTTTGTGAACCTGGGCGTACAAAAAATTGCATTTCCATTTGCTCAAACTCACGCATTCTAAAAATAAACTGGCGTGCTACTATTTCGTTTCTAAAAGCCTTACCCGTTTGTGCAATGCCAAAAGGAATTTTCATTCTTCCGCTTTTTTGTACGTTTAAAAAATTTACAAAAATACCTTGTGCAGTTTCAGGGCGTAAATAAATCGTATCTGCCTCATCTGCCAATGCTCCTATTTTTGTATTAAACATTAAATTGAATTCACGAATATCTGTCCAATTGCAGGTTTTGCTGATGCTGCATTTTATTTTATTCTCTTCTATTAATTTTTTTAAAGCAGCATAATCCGTAGCAGCAATTAACGTGTCCATTTCTTCAAGTATTTGAGCACCTTTATTATAAAACACAGATGCTTTATTAGCCTCTAAACCATACTCATCGTCATTAATTTCTTTATTGCTTTTTTTAATATTATTAATTTCTAAAATTTCATCAGACTTAACCTTCAATTCTTCAGCATAACTCTCTATCAAATGATCTACTCTATATCTTTTATTACTATCCTTATTGTCTATCATTGGGTCACTAAAACTATCTACATGCCCACTTGCCTTCCACACAGTAGGGTGCATAAAAATTGCTGCATCAATACCTACAATGTTTTCATGCATTTGGGTCATGCTCTTCCACCAGCTATCACGTAAGTTTTTTTTAAGTTGCGCACCCATTTGCCCATAATCGTATACCGCTGCTAGCCCATCATAGAGCTCACTGCTTTGAAAAATATATCCATATTCTTTGCAATGAGATATTATCTCTGCAAAGTTGTTTGCTTCATTTGCCATAGCTGCAAATATAAACATAGATTTTCGGCTCATAAAATAAGCTGCCCATTTTTATGAGCTGAGCAGAGTCAGTAATACTGGGCTTCAGTGGTAAGTTTATCCTGAATTTATAGAAGGGTACATTGCATCATCAGCTTTCTATTGGGCATTTATTATTTGTTAGTTAGGCTAATAATGTAATATTTTACTTCACCATAAAAAATATTTAAAATAATTTTATCCCGCATGCAACATTCATTATGTATGCTTGTACTTATATATTCAAACAAACTATTTGCAACTTACCACTACTATACATACAGATGAATTGGTAAAACAATGCTTGCAAGGTCATACAAAGGCCTACAGCGAATTGTACCAACGCTACTGCAAAGCAATGTTTAGTACTTGTTATAGAATTGTAAATCATTTTGCAGAGGC
>JANXOQ010000004.1 GCA_025357775.1 Ferruginibacter sp.
TCAGGCTTTTGATGCATGGTTATAACTACTTTTTTTGGTGTAGCAAGTTGGGCGTATATGTTATATATAGGTTGCATAAATGCGTGCAAAAATAAGGAATTTTGGCTTTATAGAAGATTGTTTTTTGACCAAACATTTCAAACATTTAAAAAAGTTTGAAATGTATTTAGAGTACTACAACAAGTAACGTTTTGAAAATGTTACTTTTTAATAAATACTCCCAAAAATTTATTTTTTTTGTAAGCTCTATTTATATAAAATCAAAATATGTTAACAACTTTAAAATTATCTTCTTCAATTTGTATAAACCCAAAAAATGCAGAATAAACAAGAGCAAAGAATATTTTAACAAAAGTTATTCTTTGATAACTTTTAAAAAAATCCAATCAGTTTGTTTAAATATTTTGTATAACCATTGCGCTTGCGCCCCCTCCCCCATTACATATACCAGCAGCACCATATTTTGCATTGTTTTGCTTTAATACGTTTAAAAGAGTAACAATAATTCTTGCACCACTTGCCCCCAATGGATGCCCAATAGATACTGCACCACCATTTACATTTACTTTATTAGCTTCAATATTTAATCGCTTAGTATTTTCTATACCTACAACTGCAAAAGCTTCATTTAATTCGTAAAAAGAAATATCAGCAGCTGTTAGCCCTGCCTTTGCTATTGCTTTAGGTATAGCAATAGCGGGAGTTGTTGTAAACCACTCTGGTGCTTGCTCTGCATCGGCATAGCTTACAATTTTACCAATTGGCTTTAGCCCAAGTTCTTCCATTTTAGTTTTGCTAATTAATACCAATGCTGCCGCTCCATCGTTCATTGTACTTGCATTGGCAGCAGTTACAGTTCCACCCTTTACAAATGCACCATTAAGACTTCCAATTTTATCAAATTTCACATTAAATGGTTCTTCATCTTTGGAAAAAATTATTGGGTCCCCTTTTCTTTGTGGTACAAAAACTGGTATAATTTCATTTTCAAATTTACCTTCGTTAATAGCAGCTTGTGAGCGCTTGTAACTTTCAATTGCAAAAGCATCTTGTTCTTCTCTAGATATACCACAGGTTGTTGCGCACATTTCAGCTGCATTGCCCATTGCCTTGCCATCGTATACATCTGTAAGTCCATCTTTTGCTAAACCATCTATTAATGTAACATTACCATATTTATTTCCCCAGCGCATATTTTCTGTATAAAAAGGAACATTACTCATGCTTTCCATACCTCCAGCTATTACAATATCAGCATCACCAAGCATTATACTTTGCGCTGCTTGCGATATAGCTTTCATACCACTAGCACATACTTTATTTATAGTTGTACAATTTACTTTATTTGGTAAACCTGCAAATTTTGCTGTTTGCCTTGCTGGAGCTTGCCCTAGGTTTGCTTGTATAACGTTCCCCATCAACACATCATCTACCAAAAATCCTTCTACACCCGCTTTTTCAAGTGCGCCTTTTATTGCGGCAGCACCAAGCTGGGTAGCTAATATATCTTTTAAAGCACCTCCAAAACTTCCTATTGGGGTTCTTACCGCCGATAAAATGTATACCTCTTGCATAATTTATAATTTTTAGAATAAGTGTAAGATATTGAAGAATTTATTAGCAATAAAAAATTGTTAAAGCATATTTTAAAATGAAGCGTTTTTTAAAATATCATTTCACTTTTTATCAAATTTTTATAAAAAAATCATTGTTGTCTTATAAAAATAGACCATTGCAAGGCTATTTTAAATTTTAGTAGATTTTGAATTACTACGCAACAAATTATGCTACTCCCCAAAAACCGTACAGGCAATTAAAATATAATTTAATACTAAAACCTGATTAAAATAAGTACAACACCGAGGCGAAAATTCAAGGACACTTTAAAACCAAGGTAACTATTGCAGCTATTAAAGAGCGACACACTATTGAGGAAATCTGTAAAAAATTTGAGATACGTCCCACCCAAGCAAATTTAAAGAAAAGAAAGTTTTTGGATAATGCAGATGAAATTGTACCTAATTTGGTATGGTTCAGCCCTGCCACAACACATGACTACCGATACCTTAATAAACTCCAATGCGACGACAATACTATCTATGTTTTTGATAAAGGCTAAAAACTAGAACGCGCATCGCGACGCCAGAACATTCAATGTGTGCTCAAGGTCGAACGTAGGGTTCTGCGACAGTGGCAACGTGAACGCATTGGCCGCGTCAGGGTTGCTCACCACCACCCGCAACGGCGTCACGGTGATGTTCCCAATCCCGCTCACAAACATCGTCATAAAGAAGAATG
>JANXOQ010000049.1 GCA_025357775.1 Ferruginibacter sp.
GATTCTGTTTGTCTAGGTTCGAACCCTGGTAACCCAACAATAGCCTCAGCAAAAATGCTGAGGTTTTTTGTTTAATAAAAATTAAGTTATAAATTACAATTTACAGGTAAGGCTAGTTTATAAATCTTTACAAAAATTTATAAACTAATATTTTAAATTATAGCTTTTTAAAAATCATACCAATTTTCTAACCTAATTAACCATTCTTTAAATTACAATTTTAATGAAGCAATTATCGTTCTTTTTAGGCTTTCTTTTTTTGGGTTTACAATCTATTGCCCAGCAAACTACCCTTTACCCTACAAACTGGTGGGTGGGTATGAAATGGAATAAAGTACAAATATTAGTTTACAACCACAATAAAAATTTTAAAGCAACTGATGTAAAAATTAATTACTCAGGGGTGGTAATAAATAAAGTTACTAAGCTAGAAAATGAAAAATACATAGCAATAGATGTAACAATTGCCCCTACAGCAAAGCCTGGTAATGTGCCATTAGTTTTGCAAAATGGAAAAGAAGTTGAAACAGTACTTTGGCCTTTGGCAGAAAGAAGAAAAGGAAATGGAAAACTTTTTGCACAAGGTGTAAATGCTAGCGATTTAGTATATTTATTAATACCCGATAGATTTTGCAATGCAGAAGAAAACAATGATAGAATAACGGGTTTAAAAGACCAAACACTTAACAGAGATTCATTCTTTTTGCGCCATGGTGGCGACTTACAAGGCGTAACTAGCAAGCTAGATTATTTAAAAGACCTTGGTGTAACAAGCCTTTGGATGACACCTGTTTTACTAAACGACATGCCTAATCGCACTGAGCATGGTTATGCCATTACCAATCATTATAAAGTAGATGAAAGAATTGGTGGGGCTACTGCTTATAAAAACTTAAGCAATGAGTTGCATAAGCGTGGTATGAAATTGATACAAGATGCTGTTTATAACCATGTAGGATTGCAACATTTTACTATACAAGATATGCCAATGAAAAGTTGGGTGCACCAGTGGCCTACATACACACAAACCACTTACAAAGACCAACCCCTTTTTGACCCCTATGCAGCACCATCAGATGCTAAAAAAGTTATTGATGGCTGGTTTACAACCGAAATGCCAGACCTTAATCAAAATAACCCCTATGTAGCTAATTTTTTAATACAACATGCACTATGGAGTGTAGAAGAATTTGCAATAGATGGATGGAGAATAGATACTTATTTGTACAATGATTTACCATTTATGAATAGGTGTAATAAAGCTTTGATGGATGACTACCCAGCAATAACAATGTATGGAGAAACGTGGGTACATGGCGTACCTAACCAAAGTTATTTTTGTGAGAATAATGTAAATGGAGTTTTTAAAAGCAACTTGCCAAATACTACTGATTTTCAAACATTGTTTTATGGCATACAACCTGCGCTAAACGAAAAATTTGGTTGGACAGACGGTGTTATGAAACTGTACACAACCGCTTCGCAAGATTTTTTATACAAAAATCCCATGGGGCAAGTCATATTTTTGGGAAATCATGATTTAGCTAGGTTTTACTCGGTGCTAAATGAAGATGTAGCTAAATACAAAATGGCACTCGGCTGGTTGCTTACTTTTAGAGGCGTACCACAGCTATATTATGGAGATGAAATATTAATGACAGGTTTTACAAACCCTGATGGTTTGGTGAGATTAGATTTTATGGGTGGGTGGAAAGGCGATAAAACCAATAAATTTACCAAAGAAGGAAGAACAGAAAAGGAAAACGAAGTGTTTAATTTTATAAAAACGCTTGCCAATTTTAGAAAAAAATCTACTACAATAAAATCGGGTAAAATGATGCAATACATGCCTGTAAAGGGTTTGTATATATATTTTAGATATGATTCTAAAGAAACGATAATCTGCGTAATGAATACATCTGACGAAGAATTAGAAATAAACGTGCAAACAAACTACCCAGAAATGGCAAAAGGTTTTACAAAGATGAAAAACGTACTTACAGGAGAAATGGTGGAGATGAAATCTAAAATTGGAGGAAAAAAAATGTTGATTGCTTCTTTAGATAGGTAAATAGTGCATGGTTAGTGGATAGGGGAGAATTGACAATAGCTTGAAGCTACAACAATAAACTCTAAATTATATACAATTCTATACTTTTTAATTTCTCTGTACAAACAGTTAAAATATTTTGCTTTTAAGAAAATAGTTTAAAATTACGAAGCTTGAAACTGTGGTACTGTAGCTTCTGTGGCAACGTAATTATTGCAAATCAACAACAAAAAAATCAATATATCTTGCACTACTTTTTAGCAAACTTATCTACCTAGTCGTCCCTCAAAAAGCCCTCAACAGTTGTATTTGCAATAGTTTTCAGCATAATGTTGTAAAATAAACTACCGATTTTGAAGATAGTTTTCTAAATATTATAGCGATAAAATGGCAGCACCCTCCAAGCCTATTCGTTTAATGGTATCACTGTTTATCCAACTTATGCTAAAGAGTTAAAAAATAAGCCAATCACTATACGTTTTTAAAACTATAATAGCA
>JANXOQ010000122.1 GCA_025357775.1 Ferruginibacter sp.
AGCTTTAAACTTTAAACGAGTCATGAACCTCTGGAAGAAAGAGGCAAAGTACAGTTGGCAACTTATTTATAATTTCATTCTAAATATTTATTGGAATTTTTATGCGCAAAAATTAAAAAGTACTTTTTGAGGGACGACTAATTACATAGTAAAAATACTATTTTGTACAATATCTAGTTCTTAATTTTTTATTTCAGATTTATTTTATAAAGTAATTCGAAATATTAGTTTATAAAATGTTATTAAAGTGCACTTATCTAATTCATTCGAATAAATGTAAATTTTTATTATAAAAAAATTCATTAAATTACAATTCACTTAAGCAATTTATTTTCAAATATTTTTAACAAAGTATACTAAAATGCTTAATTATCTGTTTATATAGTAGAAAACAAAATGTAAAATTGTTTTAATAATTCAAAGTAACAAATTTTTGCTAAAAACTGATTTAATGGCATGAAAATAACCTTAATAACAGTTACGTACAACTCAGAATTATATCTCTCACACTGCATAGAGTCTGTGCTTTGTCAGACGTATAAAAATATTGAACACATTATTGTAGATGGTAAGTCTACTGACAATACTTTATCTATTATAAAAAAATACGGTTCTAAAATTTCTCAGTGGATTTCTGAGCCGGATAGGGGTATGTACGATGCTATAAACAAAGGGATAGCACTAGCAACGGGTGATGTTATTGGCATTTTAAATAGTGACGATATGCTTGTATCTCCTGACGTTATTGAAAGTATTGTAAAAACTTTTGAAGAAGAAAACGTTGATTCGGTATACGGCGATTTAGAATATGTAGACAAAATACATATCGATAGAGTTTTTAGGGTATGGAAAGGAAAAAAATATAATAGAAACTTATTTAAAATGGGTTGGATGCCTGGGCATCCAACATTTTATATAAAAAAATCTTTAATAGAAAAGCATGGCATGTATGAAAATCATTATTATACAGCTGCTGATTACGAGTTTATGGCTCGTTATTTATACAAACACAAAATATCTTCTTTTTACTTACCAAAAATGATAGTAAAAATGAGAACAGGTGGTGCAAGTAATAAAAATTTAAATCAAAGAATAAGAGCAAATAGAAGAGATTATTTGGCAATGAAAGTAAATAGCATCCCAATGCCTTTTATGGTATCTATTTTAAAGCCGCTTATAAAAGTTCACCAGTTCAATGTAAAATCTAATCTTGGTCTCTGGTAATGTTTTCTATATTTAAAAAAAAGAATACAGTCTCAATTTCTAAAGGATATTTTCCTATTCTTACAGATATACATTCTCACATTTTGCCAGGTATTGATGATGGCTCTCCCAATATTGATACTTCTATAAATTTAATAGAAGGATTAATGAAGATTGGTATAAAAAAATCTATAGCTACTCCACATATTATTGGTGATTTATATCGCAACAATTCAATAACAATAAATAACGCTTTAGTTTTATTAAAAAATGAAATAACTGCTAGAAACATCGATTTTAATGTTTCCGCTGCAGCAGAGTACATGTTAGATGATTACTTTTTAGAATTATTAACCAATAAAATACCCTTGCTTACTATAAAAGATAATTTTGTTTTAACAGAGTTTTCTTACGCAGAAAGGCCTTATAACCAACAACAAATGGTTTTTTGTCTTATTACAGAAGGATACCAACCAATATTAGCACACCCAGAGCGATACGGTTATTATCACAATGATTATAAGCAGTATCATCTTTTAAATGAATTAGGTTTTTTATTACAAGTAAATTTACTTTCTCTTACAGGCTACTATGGCAAACCAGTTGCAAAGGCAGCCAATTATATTGTTAAAAATAATTTAGCGTCTTTTACAGCAACAGATTTACACCATTCTCGCCACCTACAGGCACTACAACTTCCATCCAATCAAAGAATTTTTGCAGAAATTTTTGCAGGTAAAACTTTTAATACAGAAATGAGTTTCTAATTTTATACTAATCGAATAAGAAAAATAATAAATAATTGAAGGTGCTAATTGAAACCAACGTAAATTTTTTCAACTTTTTTATTTAAATTTTCT
>JANXOQ010000123.1 GCA_025357775.1 Ferruginibacter sp.
TGAATGTATTGCAAGTGATTTTTCTTTAGATTTTTAAACGGTCTCGGTACATATAATATCAATTAACGTAAATATGAGTAAAGTTTATAGTTGAAGGTTTCGGTTTGCTGTATTGGTTATAAGTTAAAAGAGCTTTTATAAAATATGCAGCATTTTTACCCCCCCATTTTATTTTTAAAAAACGTTTTCCCCTGCCTATACTTGTAGGTAGGTTTACTACAAATAAAAATTTTGCAAACTTGTCCGCTAAAGGCAGAGCAGAATAAAAATAAGATTCTGCAGCAATTAAAAATTTTTGCTAATAAAAATTATAAAGTTGGCAACTAAAAACTAAGCGAACCAAAATTAAAACTGTGAAGCTGTGTCGATAACTTTTTGCGAAACTGTCAGCCGAAGATGGTGTAAATAAAAGAAAAATCCACAAATGCCATTTTGCAAAAAAAATAGTTTTTCTTTGTGTACGATAATATTTATAGCAAATATTTTATCAATACTATCATGGATATAATAAGAATAGGAATAGCAGATGACCATAAAATTTTTAGAAAAGGGGTTATCTTATCTATGCGCCACTATACAAATTTAGATTTTGTATTGGAGGCAGAAAACGGGGAAGACCTTTTGGCAAAAATACCTGAACACATGCCCGATATTATATTATGCGACCTTAAAATGCCCATTAAGGATGGTATAGAGTGTACAAAAGCTATTACAAAACTTTATCCAAATATTAGAGTAATAATAGTTACTATGTATGAAGATGATAGGTTTGTAGGACATCTAATGGACTGTGGTGCCGCTGGCTACCTACTAAAAAGTACCGAGCCATCAGAAATTTTTAAAGCAATTGGGGATGTAAGAAGAACAGGCTTTTACCTTAGCCCTTTTGTAAATAGAATACTGATTAAAAAGAATTACAGCAAGCAGAAATTCAATCCATCTTTATCTGTTGAGGCAGTATTAAGTGAAAGAGAAAAAGAAGTACTGCTATTGGTTTGTATGGAGTTTACCGCTACAGAAATAGCTGCAAAAATGTTTATAAGCTCTCGTACTGTAGAGGCTATAAAAGATAGATTGATGGAAAGGTTTGGTGTAAAAAACTCTGTAGGATTGGTATTTTATGCTATGAAAAATAGACTATTAGAATAATTTACTAAAAGTTAGTCTTAAGTCTTTAAATGCAATATTTAATTTTATAGTTTCTATCTTTTAATTGTTGTTTATCAACTGCAAAAAATCTTCTGTATAAATTTTCCACTCTAACATTTTATAGTTTTCTCCCTCCTTTGTATTTTGATTTTCCAGCTGATTTCATGGCTTTAGGGTCTCCACTAGCTAGTTTTTCTGCGCCTACTGCTGCACCACTTGAAGGACAACCATATTTTTCTTTTCTCTGAAATATAGCACAACTGCTTAATAAAAAAATAAATGTAATTGGTATAAATATTTTTTTCATACAAAGTATTTGTAATGCAAATATACTTTTTAGTTAAGTATTTTAAATAATTATACTTGGGCAAACGCATCTAATATTTTTTTAAAATTAGCTGTTCTACAAATTCTTTATTCTAACCAGCTTTAATTTTTTTTTATGCCCAATGTATTTGTTTTATCATTTTGTAAAATACCCAATGCTAGTTTGTAATTATAGAAAAGTTTTCTGCGTCTAAACCTGCCTTTTTCTATTTTCATTTTCTTTAAAAGCTACATTTAAACTTTAGTTCAATTTGTTCTCTTTGCCCCAATAGCTTCTTACAATGCCACAAATCATATATTGATAGTATAATGTGAGGGTATGCCATTTGTTAGTTTCAAAAATGTTCTAAGCAATGTCTCTTTTTTTTCAAACAGTGCTTACTCATCACTGTCATTTCAACCACTTAAAACAGCACTTTCCTTATTAGAAACAATACATATAAACGTATGTTGCTTTGTTTGCTTAATTTTAAAATCTTCTGATTACCTAAATGTTTTGGCTTTTTTTAAAGTGCAGTATCACATTTTATAGCGTATAAAAAAAACTGTGAATAAATTTCTTATTGAAATCAACCTTTTTATAAAAATTTCGCTTGCATATTAATTCCAGTTAATAATTATCGTACATTATAATAATTTTGCTTTGATAATAACAGATAAATATGGCATAAAAACCCTTAATTTTACAAATTATTAGAAAATCATGCCGTAACATGATATGTGCCTTTACCAACTTTAGGGCTTTATTTTAAATAAGTAGCAATACTTACACGGCATGTAATAACACTTTAAAACCAATTTGTTACATGAAGTTATCACAGTTCACCTTCGACCTTCCACTAAATTTAATTGCCCAAAACCCTGCAAAAAAAAGAGAAGATAGCCGTATGATGGTTATTAATCGTAAAACGGGCAATATTGAAAACAAAACTTTTAATGATATACAAGAATACTTTGACGATAAAGATGTATTTGTAGTAAATAATACAAAGGTTTTTCCTGCACGTATGTATGGTCGTAAAGAAAAAACAGGTGCAAAAATAGAGGTGTTTTTATTGCGAGAACTTAATAAAGCTAATAGATTGTGGGATGTAATTGTAGACCCAGCTCGTAAAATAAGAGTAGGAAATAAATTATATTTTGGAGAAAATGATGAATTGGTAGCAGAGGTAATAGACAATACTACTAGCCGTGGAAGAACAATTCGTTTTTTATGGGATGATAGCGAAGAAGAATTTAAAGCAATGCTTGAATTTATGGGCGAAACTCCTTTGCCAAAATATATTAAACGTAAGCCTGAGGAAGAAGATAAAGAACGTTATCAAACAGTATATGCAAAGCATGAAGGCGCTGTGGCAGCACCAACTGCAGGTTTGCATTTTAGCAGAGAGCTTATAAAAAAATTAGAAATAAAAGGTATTCGTTTTGCAGAAGTAACCTTGCACACAGGGCTAGGAACTTTTAGGCCAATAGAGGTAGAAGACCTAAGCAAGCATAAGATGGATGCTGAGTATTACAAGATAGAAGAAACTGCATGTGCTATTGTAAATAAAGCAAAAGAAAAAGGGCATAGAATATGTTCGATTGGTACTACAACAATGCGTGCTATGGAAACATCTTACACTGCACAAAAATTTTTAAAACCATCAGAAGGTTGGACAAATAATTTTATACATCCTCCATACGATTTTAGTATTGCAGATGCATTGGTTACTAATTTTCATTTGCCAAAAACTAGTTTGATGATAATGGCATGTGCTTTTGCAAACTATGATTTAATAATGGAAGCTTACAAAAAAGCCATAAAAGATAAATATCGTTTCTTTAGTTATGGAGATTCTATGTTGATAATTTAATTGTTAAGATATTGATATTTAAACAAAGAATTGATAAACTGTGTTTGTTCTAGCATAAATATTCAAATTAAAAACTTTATGCCAAGAGTATTAAAATTTCAGCTAACACTCAATCAATTTTACTATAAATCTGATACATCACAGTAAAACATTTAAACACCAAAATAAAAAAACGCTCCATCGAGCGTTTTTTTAATGTATGCTTTCTAGAAAGTTGTTTTAGGAAGAACCGCAATAGAAATTGCAGTCCGTATTAATCCAATATCCTATGAAAAACTAAATGTTAAACGTTGTTATACTTTGTTTTATTGTGTATACTCATAAATAATTTTAAGCAGCATCATAAAAGTAAATGCGTTTAATACAAAACTTGCTTTTAAACTACGTTGAAAGTCACCAAAACTTAACCAATAGCCTAATTCATTACGAATGTTTGACGGCAATATTTATTTTGTTATTGGCTCATTGTATAAAAATGTCATTATTACAAAATAATAATGATTTTTTCTTTGAAAGAATATAGTTAGTCGTCCCTCAAAAAGTACTTTTTAATTTTTGCGCATAAAAATTCCAATAAATATTTAGAATGAAATTATAAATAAGTTGCCAACTGTACTTTGCCTCTTTCTTCCAGAGGTTCATGACTCGTTTAAAGTTTAAAGCT
>JANXOQ010000126.1 GCA_025357775.1 Ferruginibacter sp.
ATGTAGAAACCAATACCCAACTGCCTTATACCCCAGCCCATACGGGTAGTGTAAACATACTGGTAACATACAAAAAACTAAATTTTAACTACAGTGCATTTTTATCAACTTACAAATACAGAGAGGGAGCAGCAATACCAGAGAATGTTGTACAAGGTTTTGCTACGCATGATGTAGCTGTAGCGTACAATTTTAATAAACAATGTTTAATAAAAATAGATGCAAATAATATCGCTGCTACTCAATATGAGATTATAAAATTTTATCCAATGCCTCTTTCTAATTACAGAATTTCGTTTCAGTATACAATTAAAAACAAACCAATAAAATGAAAAATATAAAAATAGTTTTTGCGACAATATTAAGTTTAAATATTTTACTATCATGCAAAAAAACAGCTACAACTCAAACAGCCCCCGTGCAGTTTACACCTGCCATAGGTGAATATGTTTTAAGCGAAGGAGGCTTTGGTGGTAACAACACAAAATTATCATATTACAACAATAGTACAGCAGCAGTGGTAGGCGATTTTTTTTTACAACAAAACCCTTCTATACCAAGTGGGCTGGGCGATACAGGAAATGACATGATTATATATGGCGATAAATTATATATTGTAATGAATGTATCTGGACGTGTAACTGTATTAAACGCTAGTAATGCAAAATTTATAAAAAATATAAGTTTTATAGAAGGCTCTGTAAACAAGCAACCACGCTACATTACAGCCGCTAGAGGCAAAGTTTATGTAACAGCCTACGATAATAAGGTAAGTGTAATTGACACTTCCGCTTTAGAAATCATAAAAACAATACCAGTAGGTCCAAATCCTGAAGGTATTGCAGCTAGCAACGATTATTTATATGTAGCAAATTCGGGTGGTTTTAATGTAATACCAGACTCTACCGTCTCCCTGATAGACTTAAATACAGAAACAGAAATAAGAAAACTAAAAGTAGGTGTGAATCCAAACAAGATTGCTATAAACCAAGCGGGCAACATATTTGTAAGTGCTTATGGAAATTTTGGAGCTATACCTCCTTCTACATGCGTAATAAATGGAGCTTCAAATTCGAATGGCATAAACCTTGGTAGTAATTTTCAATATTCGCATATACGTATTTTTGGAGATATAGCTTACTTGTACAACAACTATGGAGGAGGCACTATAAAGGTTTTTAATACTGCTACCAATACCATTGTAAGAAATAATTTTATAACAGATGGCACTATCATTGCTACTAGCTATGGCCTAAATATTGATGAACTAAATGGAGATGTATACATTGCAGATGCTGGTGATTTTGTAGCAGCAGGCAAGGTTACTTGTTTTACTAATGCTGGTGTAAAAAAGTTTAGCTTTTCGCTTGCACCTGGGGTAAATCCGAATACAGTTGTATTTAGGAGGTAGACTTAAAACATAAATTTAAGCTAGTAATTTTGAAACAAAGCATTGATGAAATGCTTAAAATATATTTCTCGGGCATCCATCTTTATACTTATTATTAAGCGTAAAGCCAATCATAAACTCATGAGTATTACCAGTAAAAGTGCGCAAGCGGGCATTGGTAGCCACTTCATAGCTATAGCTAACATTCATTAAACTACCAAGGTAAAAACCAGCCATGGCTGAGTATCCCTGCAGGAAATTTGAGTAGCGATAGCTCCCACCTACCCAAGCTTTATCTAAATATTGAAATTTTATATTTGCGTGAGCGCCTAGCAATTGTGGTTGCCAGTATTGCCCAATTATAGAGGGTATCATAGAGAAATCTTCCCCCAAACCTATCCTGTAACCTATTGTGGCAAAATAATTCGGGGTATAGTAAGTTCCATAAAATTCATTGTCTGTAAACCTTGCTTTGCCTGGCACAATATTAAGCACAGAAATACCTACAAAATACTTGGCAGAATACAACCATAAACCTGCTCCTAGCTCGGGGTTTACTCTCCTAATATCTCCACTAGCAAGAGAAAATGCTAGATCTGGCTGCCCATCAGAAAAAGTAGCTTTTGCTTTATCGATATTTATGCCAACTATTCCAGCATTAAAACCTGCCGCAAGGGTTGTTTTTGCACTTATTGGGCGATGGTATGCGTAAGAAGCCGAAATATTCCATCTGTTTATATAGCCAGCTTTATCATTACTAACTATTAAACCTACGCCGTGGTGAGGGCTTGCTGCTGATGCATAATCATCCCAATATAGATTACCTCTTGGGTTTACACCTGCTACATTAAAAGAAGTTGCACTTGTTCTAAAATCTGATTTACCTATGGGAGAATGCATGCTTATATATGTAGTAACGGGTGCACCATTTATGCCTGTCCATTGGTTGCGGGTGCTTATTTTTATATCTGTATAATTTTCTATGCCAGCAAGCGCAGGGTTAAGTATGTATGGGTTAAGAATATACTGAGTGTATGCTGACTTTGCTTGCGCATTGGCAAAACTTACAAATGCTGCTAAAATAAGTACTGTTATTAATTTCTTCATGCCACGTTTTTTTAAAATCTTTTTTACAAGAGTTTTTTATTTTTAAGTATAACTCTATTTTTATTCCCCTATTCCTCCTTTCGTTGCAAAGCTACTTGGAAGATAGATTTACAAAATTAATAAGCCACAATTTCACGTTTTTAAATGCTTAGCTTTTTTTGCATCTTTGCAAATAAGACGAAAAGCCGTTTTTTTGTAAAATATATTACAACAAACACAGGAAAAACTGAGTTAAAAATACTTGCCATTTTACTAAACCAATCAATAAATTACAATCTTCATAACGGCAAACAGGACTCCAACTTCACAAGAAAATAGGCTACACAAAAATTGGTATCAGGTTTTCAGCTTTTTAATAATCCAACACAATTTTCAACCTTTAATAACATTACAGCATAATTGCTAACAAATTTAAACTTGTAAACTCCATCACAAAAGTAAATAAAGCTTTAAGCAAATCTTAAGGTTTCCAATTCTCTAAACGAAACAAATCATCACTTTCCAATTCTTGAACTTTTTAACAACATTTAACCTTCAATCGAACATTCACAACATACCTCTTTTCATCCCCTGTTTTAGATATATTGAAAGGGTTTTATTTAACAATCGTAACATACCCTGTAATAGGTTTTCTTCCACTGCCAGGCTCTATTATGTAATAGTAAGTATCAAAAGGTAAAAAAGCACCATTTAAGTTACTTCCATCCCAAGGCACTTTATATCCTCTTGACTCAAAAACCAATTGGCCAGCTCTTGTAAATACCTGTACTTTATTATTCGGATAACTGCTTAGGTATTGTATTTCCCAATAATTATGTCTACTATCTGCCCTGTTTGGCGAAAACGTATTTGGTATAATTGGGTATTTTAATACTTTTATCAATACCGTATCTGATGCAGAACAACCACCTTTTGCAGTTACAGTAAGCCTGTACGTAATATCTGAAGGCGGTGTAGCTGTTGGGTTTAAAATCGTATCATTATTTAAGTATACAGGATTAGTAATAATCTTGTTTTTCCATTTGTACCTAAGGTCGTTACCCGTTACAATTGGCGTAAGTACTATTTGCCCACCTTCTAATATTGCACTGTCTCTACCTGCATTTACTACAGGAAAAGGATACACTGTAAACGACCTTGTGGTATCATCCACACAACCAAAACTATTCGTAATTTTTAGGTTTACTAAATAATCTTTAGCTTCAGCATATGTTTTTGCAGCAGGTGTTTGCCCAGTTGCAAAACTTCCATCACCCCATTTCCAATCCCATTTTTTAGGCGTTGGTGCACCATCTGCCCACGTACTTATATCTATTACATTTACACTTGTACCTATACATACACTTTGCAATGAAAAGTTAAAATCAGCAACAGGTGCAGGGTGTATAGTAATTATTGGTTTAACTATAGAGTCTACACAACCCGTAAGTGGCGATGTAGCTATTAGCTGCACATTATGCAACAGCAAGTCTGTGTAAGTATACGTTGGGCTTGGCAGTACACTTTGTACAGCTACATTGGTAGAAGGATAATCCAAATTCCATTTATAAGCCCAATCACTTACATTAGGTGGGGTAGTATTTGTAAACACAATTTTTGCATTTGGCAAACAAGCTGTATCGCTATATTTAAAGCTTGCATTAGGTATTGGGTTTACTTTTACATTCAATGTTTTTACTAAGCTCTTACAGCCATCGTTTGTAACTACATATAATTTCACATTATAGCCTGTAGTAATGTTTGCAAACGCATATTGGTGTGATACATTACTAGCATTATTAAATGTCTCAAGATTTGGAATTGGAGCAGTATCACCCCAATCATATATCCAAGATATTATGTTACCGGCGGTAGATGTGGTAGTATTTGCAAAGAAAATCTTATTTTTTTCACAAATATTTCCTACAGTATAAAGTGAATCTACCTTTGGTGCTTCTAATACTTTTACAGTTTGTTTTATGGTATCTAAGCATCCAAAATTTGATGTCCAAAAGTATTTAATTATATGCACACCAGTACCTGCAATTAAAGGATTAAACTTGTATTCAGTCCCAACAAGTGTTGTAGCCGCTGGAACATCTATACAGGTGTAAATGCCAGGGCCTCCTAAAATAGTATTATCAGTTTGGTTTGCTTGGTTTATTGTAACTGTGCCATTTAGTAAACATACATCTGGTATAATACCAAATACCAATACAGGTTTTGGATGTATTGTGCTACTATTTATAACTTTTGTTGATGAATCTTTACAACCTGTTAAAATATTTGTTGCTACTAAACGGGTATTGTGCGGCCCTTGTGTTGTGTAAGTATGTGAAGGGTTTGTAGCTGTATTTACATTAGCAGCAGATGTAGAAGGCAGCTCAAAACTCCAATTATAAGTATGAGCACCTAAATTTTGTGTAAGATTGTTAAATTGTACAATTGCATTTGGTAAACACACAGAAGCACTAAAATTATAATCTACCACTGGTAGAGGGTTTACCGTAAAGTTTACTGGCTTACCAGGTGCTGCATTTCTACACCCAAAAGCATCTTCTACTATTAAATATGCTGTTTTATTACCTGTAGTTGCATAACTATGAGTAACGGTGGCAGCTGATGCAGCTGTAGTAAATGTTTGTGATGTGCCATCTCCCCAATCGTAAATCCATTTTACAATGGCTCCACCTTGACCAGTATTAGAAGATTGATTAAAAGTAATCACATTTACATTACCATTACCGCCAACACATAAATTACCTGTTGTTGTAAAAGCAGATACCATTGGTGGAGCTAATACTCTGAAAGCTTGCTTTACAGAAGAGTCGCAAGTAAAAGGCGAAGTAACTGCATAAGTTATAATATTTGTATTGGTAGCAGTTGTAACACCAGCAAGCAATGGATTAAATGTGTAGACTCCACCACTAACAGTAACGCCAGGCCCAGAAAATGCACCTATACCGCCTGTAGCTGTTCCAAAAGGAGTAAGTACAAATGGTGCAGCGTTTAAGCAAATATCTTGCAAAGGAGAAAATACAGCTATTGGCGATGCTCTCACTACAATATCTAAAGTAGTATCTTTTTGGCATACACCATTAAACCCAGAGTAAGCAATGTAACGCACTTTATATGTTCTATCTATTTGTAAGTTTGGATAATTATGGTTGTATATTTTACCCACAGTAGGCAAATCATCTTGCTCAAATATTGTTGGCGCACCTACATTATCCCAATAAATATCTACTTGTATTAATCCACCTACATTTATCACACTTGCTTCTTTTATAGTTACAGGTCTGTTAGAGCAATAATTGGTACCTATCCTTAAAAAATTTGCCTTTGTAACCTCTCCGTTTATAAAGAAGGATTGTATGATAGTATCTTTACAACCACTATTAGTTGTAACAATAAGTTTTACTGTTTTATTTCCTACAAATGTGTATGCATGTTGTGGGTTTTTTTCGGTAAGGGTACTGCCAGCTACAAGGTTGGTTGGAGAGCCAGGGTCACCAAAATCCCAAGACCAAAAAACAATACTTGCACCCACACCTGCCACTGTACTTGTATCAGTAAACTGTGCATAAGTATCTGCAAGACAAGCCTCGGGGTTTTTAAAGCC
>JANXOQ010000201.1 GCA_025357775.1 Ferruginibacter sp.
AATTCTATTTCCCAACCTGCACAAAGCCCTGCTCGTTAGTGGCAATTAACAAATAACAACAACCTGTTGGAAAATATAAAATACATACTTTTATTAGTTGGGATAATTCTTCCCTTCTTGACAGGGGTTTTTGAAACTGAAAAACCTGAAACTTCTACAAAGAATGATATAGACTCTGAAAATAAATCTTCAAAAAAAAGAAATTTAAAAAAATTAACTTGGGTTGGTAGACTTAGCCTTGTTACAGGTTTACTATTAGGATTAGGTGGAATCTTTCAAACATTTAATGAAGATAAATCTAATGAAGAAAAAACAAAACAGGCAAAAGAGAAGTATAAAAATGATAGGTTCTTGGATTCAATAAAATTTGCAAATAAATACTATTTGGATTCTGTAAATTTTATAAACTTAAATAGTGAATTGAAAGAGGCATCTGAAAACTCAGATAGAAGTAAAGTAAAAATTATTGAGAATGCTATAAATTTATCTACTTCTGCTTTAAATTCAATTAATGAATCTAAACATCCGATTCCAAATAGATTTATTATTAACCTAGAATCCGAGCTAGACATACCTAAGATTGATGAAATTGAGTTAGACAACCTTGTAAGATTCTATAATTTTAATTTTGAAGACAAAGGAGCTAGGGGATTTAGTTTAAGTGATGAAAATTACAAGTACTTTAATAACGAAACACTACAATTACTTCATAGTTTTAGATATAGCGATATAGACTATGAAATAAATTTTTACAAAGGGAAAAGTATAATATTATCAATAAGAGACTTCAATACAACAAACTTAAATAATTATAAAACAAAGAATTTTAAAAATACTCCTGCAGGATTAAGAAACGAGGTTAAATTGTTTTATAATCCTAAAATTAAAAAATTCACAATGGACTTTTCTCAAGTTGAGACAGAAGCGAAAACCTATATTAATTCTAATTCTTTACTAAATCTTAAGAACTGCACAATCAAGATTCGACTTTTTGCTCACGTTTATTCAAAATCAGGCAAGTCAACATTACTTGTGTCGAAAAAAATAAATAGGCTTTCAATTGCAACTCCAGAAAATTTATTTTTAGGGTTTGATAATTTAAATAAAAAAGACAATAATGGGCGATTTGTAATTAGTAATTTATTAAATGAATGGAAATAACTGCCACTAACATTGGGTTTTGTGCAAGTTGGGCGGAAGGAATAACAATGAGCATTTGTGCATATCCAAGCTGTGGTTCGGGCAGAAGAAATACTAATAAGCATTTGTAATATATTCTCTACATTTGTTTTTCAATCAGCAGCGGTTCCGGGCAGAAGGAATACTAATTCCCAACCTGCACAAAGCCCTGTTCGTTGCCTGCAAGCGTACAGCGACACCTGAAAAACTTTGAAATGACATTTAAAACTACTGCAGAAATTTCAATTATTCAACTCAATGCACTCGAATTGAACATTGACAAAAATTCATTTGCGAGAC
>JANXOQ010000266.1 GCA_025357775.1 Ferruginibacter sp.
AATGTTACTTTTCGTGTGCGGTAAAATGTTCAAAATTTTTATTTAACATCCATTGTAAATAAAAACGCAGCACAAGAATTATAATTGTATAAAAGTGTAAAAAAATGCTAAAGTTTTTTTTTTTGCTAATTTTAGAAGCAACTTTAATATATTCGCAAAACGAACCTATTAACCAGTTTTACAATATTGTTCAATTACTTTCGTTATAAATTTGAAAAAACAACAGTAAATATGTTAAAATCATCAACAGTTAAGTATTTAGTTATTGCTTTTGTAGCTACTTTCTTTATTATTTCATGTAAAAATAACGGTGCAGGAAGCAAAGGGAAATCTAGCATGACTGGTTGGAATTACAGCGATAAAAATATGGGTAATTTTAATGTTGCCAAAGTAAAGTATCCGAAAGCTGGGCCTGGTCTTGTGTTTGTGCAAGGAGGTTCATTTGTAATGGGTGCAAAAGATGAAGACGTAATGTCAGATTGGAATAATGTTCCTCGTCGTATAACAGTACCGTCTTTTTTTATAGATGAAACAGAAGTGGCTAATGTTCATTATCGTGAATACTTATATTGGCTAGAAAATACTTTTCCAGACGATACAACATTTGTTAGTAAAGCGCTGCCAGATACTTTAGTTTGGAGAGAAGAGCTTGCATACAATGAGCCTTACGTAGAGTATTATTTCCGTTTTCCATCATATAATTTTTACCCAGTTGTAGGAGTAAATTGGCAGCAAGCATATGACTTTTGCATTTGGAGAACAGATAGAGTAAATGAACTTAAATTAATGGAAAAAGGTTTCTTAAAAAAGGATGCTATAAAAAAAGAAATGAGAGGTGGTGGTGCTGAAGGTTCATTTAATACAGAAGCTTATTTAACAAATCCAGAGTTGGTACAAATGCCAAAAGGAAAACCAAAGAATAGCGGTATGAAGGGTATTGATGGAAAACCACGTTCTACTGTAAAAATGGAAGATGGTATTCTTAACATGGGTTATAGATTACCAACTGAGGCAGAGTGGGAGTATGCAGCATATGGATTGCTAGACCAAAATCCAAATATTAGAAAAAAAGAAAAAGGTAGTGGAGAAGAAAACAGAAGTAATCAACAAATTTATTCTTGGGCAAAAAATCCGAATGGTTTAAGAGATAACCGTCGTGGTTCTTTTCAAGGCAAATTTTTGGCTAACTTTAAAAGAGGTAATGGAGATAACATGGGTATTGCTGGAGGTTTAAATGACCGTGCCGCTATTACTGGGCCTGTAGTTTCTTATTATCCTAATGCTTTTGGTTTATATAATATGAGTGGTAATGTGAGTGAGTGGGTACAAGATGTGTATAGACCAATGACTTCTTTAGACGGACAAGACTTTAATTATTTCCGTGGCAATAAATTTGATAAATTATTTAAAAATGCATCTGGAGAATACGAAAGAGATAGCACAGGAAAATTAAAAAGAACTGCCATATCTGATGATGAAGTAAAGAATAGGGCAAACTACCAAAGAAATAATGTTATAAATTATTTAGATGGAGACTCTGCAAGTGGTGTAAATTACGGCTATGGTATTACTACATTAATAAATGATAAAGCAAGAGTAATAAAAGGGGGCAGTTGGAATGATAGAGCTTATTGGCTATCGCCAGGCGCACGGCGTTTTATGCAGCAAGACCAGTCTGCAAGTACTGTAGGATTTAGGTGTGCACAAACTTACCTTGGGCCGCCAGAAGGACCAGGATTTAAAGACGGAAATATGTTTCCAACTAGAAAACAAAAAAGTAGA
>JANXOQ010000269.1 GCA_025357775.1 Ferruginibacter sp.
ATTGTTTCAGAAGATAAAATAAATTTAAAAATAAATTAAAAAAATTTTTTTTCATTTTTCAGGTTTTTATTTTCTTGAAATAAATTTCGATTATCCACAAACAAAAAAAAATTGTGTATAAAATAATCGTATACTTTTTTCTTTTAGTAAAAAATGTTTTTAATATTGTATTGGGAACTTACTATCCCTGTACTTACTAACCCATCAATATAAAAAAACCTGACTGCATAAGTTGGGTTTTTTGATGTGAAAAACTCATCCTATTTTTAAGTAATATTTTTCTGTATATTTTTATTTTTTTAAAAAAAGAAAATTTAATATAATTAGCTTCATAAAATTTTAAGAATATAATACACTAAATCTTTTTGCATAATATAGAGTTAACTTGCAACCAAATATTTATTATATGCTACGATCTATGACGGGCTTTGGAAGAGCAGAACAAACGGTAGGAGAAAAAACTTTTTTAGTAGAAGTAAAATCACTTAATGGCAAACAGTTTGAACTTCAACTAAAATTACCTCCACTTTTTAAGCCGTATGAATTTGAGATAAGAAATATTATACAAGAAAATTTAATAAGAGGAACTATAGACTGCTATGTAAATATTAAACAAAATGGCACTGCAAAACCAGTTGTTATAAATACTGATCTTATAAAGTCGTATTATTCTCAACTAAAAACATTGTCTGACGAGCTTGGTATAGATACAAATGCGGTTTTAAGTTCGTTGCTTAGGTTACCAGAGGTTGTAACCCCATCTACAGACGTATTAAATGAAAATGATTTTGCAGCTTTTTCTGAAGTATTGATAACTGCTATTAAAGAATTAAATAACCATAGAGTAGAAGAAGGTAAATCTTTAGAAAAGGATTTACTATTACGCATTGCCAATATTAAAAAAGAAGAAGAAAATATTTTGCAATTTATACCTGCAAGGCACCAAAAAATAAGAGCCGAAATAAATACATTACTTGAAGAAAATGTGGGAAAAGAAAATATTGATAATAATAGGATGGAGCAAGAGCTAATTTACTACATGGAAAAAATAGATATACATGAAGAGCAAATAAGGCTAAGGCAGCATTGTGAATATTTTGCAGAAATAATGGACAATAATGAAGATGGAAAAGGGAAAAAATTATCTTTTTTATTGCAAGAAATAGGTAGAGAAATAAATACAACTGGCAGCAAAGCTTATGATGCAGCAATACAAAAAGCAGTAGTAAATATGAAAGATGAATTAGAAAAAGCAAAAGAACAAATACTAAATGTTCTGTAGGAATTTACCTATGACAATTTTTAAAATTTGCTCTTGGCAAATTCTTTTTTTACTACCTAAGGCAAGTTTATACAATCAGTTAAAGACGTTCATAATTATTAAAAAAATATAATAATATTTATTCTAAAACGCATATGGTAAAAAAAACATGGTACAAAAATTTTTTAATATTTTTTACAGCTGCATCCATCCTATGCAGTTGTAAAAACATTGATTTATTTGAAAAAAATATAAATATCCCTAACCTCAGTTGGAAAAGTGATTTTGTAGCTGAAGGGAAATTTGATGTAAAGGATACAGCATCTTTATACAATATTTTTATAGTATTTAGACATACCGATGCTTACCAATACAACAATATTTGGCTAAATGTAAATCTGCAACCTGTTGGAGATAGTTTGATAACTCAAAAAATAAACTTACCATTGGGTTCAGATGCGCAAGGCTGGGAAGGAGTGGGAATGGATGATATTTGGGAAGTGAGAAAACTGATAGCTCAAATACCACTTAAAAGAAGCGTTTATAATTTTAAGATAATGCAAATAATGAGGAATAATCCTCTACTAAATATTATGAGTGTAGGCCTTAGAATTGTAAAAGTAAATTAAAGGTATCGTTATTTATTTATAGTGGTCAAGTTTGCATTGTAGATATATAAGTGGTATTTAAAAATTCAAATTCAAATTTTTTTATTTATTTAGGTTTTGCTATAGCATCAATAGCCAGTCATTTTTTTGTTAAGTTTTGAAAACCGGTGTTTAATAATCATTTCTTTGCTTATAAATAGAAACATTTCTTTACTTTGCATACAATTAAAAGCGAGTAAAATCGTTAGAGACCATAACTAATAATAACATTTTAAATTATCATAGTGAATAAAATATTTTTTAATCTAGTTGCTGCTGTACTTTTAACATCTACATCTGCAAATGCGCAAATGTTTTTTGAAAACGTACATACAGGAGAATTTGGAGTAAGCATTGGTGCTGCACATTACTTTGGAGATTTAAATACTAGAGCCGCATTTAATAGACCTAAACCTGCGGTTGGTATATTTTTCCGTAAACAATTTAGCAATTATATCAGTGCAAGAATTTCAGGGCATTTTGCTCAACTTGGTTATAGTGATATTTATAGTAATAATGAATACCAAACTCTTAGAAATCTCAGTTTTAATACCGATATTTATGAAGTTGCAATACAAGGCGATTTCAACTTTTTTAAATTTATACCAGAAGACCCTACACATAATTTTACACCTTATGTAACACTTGGTGTTGGCGTATTCAATTTTGACCCTTATGCATATTATAATGGACAAAAAATAATGCTGAGAGAATTAGGAACAGAGGGGCAAACAATAGGTTTTCAAGGTAGAACACCTTATTCAACAACTGCTTTAATAATTCCTTTTGGAGTTGGTTTAAAATATAATTTAACAGAGAGAATGAATATTTTTTTTGAAGTAGCGCACAGATTTACATTTACAGATTATTTGGATGATGTAAGTACAACGTTTGTTGACAATTCTAGGTTTGCACCCGGCCCATTTGGAAGGTCTGATGTACAATTACTATCTGACCGTAGTTATGAAATAAACGGAAAATCTAATAATTTTGTAGAGGGAGCACAAAGAGGGTTTAGCAAACAAAAAGATCAATATGTTATTGCAGAAATGGGAATTTCATTCAATTTAAGCAGATATCGGTGTCCAACGGCAGACTAATTCTATATAAATTATACTCTAAAGCGATGGTTATAAACTATCGCTTTTTTTGTTGCATTAGTTTTAAAACAAAATCTTTTTTAAAAAGTAATAGCCTTTTTATCTAGGAGCAGTCTTTAACTGTTAATAAGCCAATAAAACATATAAAATTTAATTATTCGGCTATGTTTACAAAAATAAAAAGCCCAAATCTTTAAAAGAAAAGGGCTTGTTGGTATCGGGAAGCAGACTTGAACTGCCGACCTTCGGGTTATGAATCCGATGCTCTAACCAGCTGAGCTACCCCGACATCAATACTGGCCGGCAAAAATAGCTTT
The DNA here is from genome assembly GCA_025357775.1 of Ferruginibacter sp. Lineage (GTDB taxonomy): Bacteria > Bacteroidota > Bacteroidia > Chitinophagales > Chitinophagaceae > Ferruginibacter. The sequence continues at coordinate 3,326 of JANXOQ010000269.1, forward strand.
ATTTACCTAAATGAAGAAAATATTTTCGGTATTTATTTTGTTTTTTAAAACTTTACGTAGACCTTACATAAATACTATTTCCGAAACTGTTTATTGACTGTTTATCCTTTTATTTACTTAAATTTGAACTAAAATTTTGAAAAAATCTGCTATTAATAGTAGTAACTCACTTATTTACAAATAATGAATGCTAACGGCAACTATTCAGAGATAAATAGCGTCCTAATAAATAAAGCGGCAGAAGGAGACGATGCAGCTTTTAAACATATATATGACCAAATTTCTGGAAAAATGTATAGTTTGTGCCTTCGGTATGCATCCAATACTGAAGATGCCAACGACTTTTTTCAAGACGGTTGTATAAAGTTATATAGAAATTTAGGTGCATTTAGAAACGATGGGTCTTTTGAGGGATGGGCAAGAAGAGTTTTTGTAACTACCTGTTTGGATGCACTTAAAAAAAGAAAAACTCAATTCGGTGATTTAGATGAAACTATTAATTTAAAAATAGATGAGAGCTCTGTTTTTGATAAACTTTCTCTTGATCATTTAATGGGAATCTTAAAAGATTTGCCTTCTGGTTATCGTACCATCATAAACCTTTATGTGATTGAAGATTTTAGTCATAAAGAAATTGGTGATATGCTAGGCATAACTGAAAATGGGAGCAAATCTAAACTACACAAAGCAAGAACTTATTTAAAAAATATTTTGCCAAAGGCTGAAATTGAATAACAACAGCACCATATCATTACAAGATTTACAGAGCCACAGCGTGGCTCCTCCTAGTTTTTTGTTTGAAAATATTCAAAACAAAATTGTAGAAGAAGATAAATTGTTTTCAATAAAATTGCAATCTCTTTCGAATCATACCGTACAGCCACCTATTGATACTGTTAGTTTTGGTGAAATTATGAGTCGTATAAAAGATACAGATGATCTTAATATATTAAAACTACTAAAAAAATATGAAGTAGATGCACCATTTACCTTTTCTGCTATGATGGAAAAAATACGGGCAATTATGGGTGCTACAAATAATGTAGTTCCCTTAAGAACTTCAAAAGTTTTTTCAATTTCTACTAATTTAAAAAAACTGATAGCTGTTGCAGCAGTTTTTTTACTTTGCTTTTCTAGCTATTTTATATATAAAAATACAAATACACCTCAAGATAATAATTTACCTTCGTTGGCATCTACAACTACTGCTACAATACCATCATTGCCACTTTTAAATAATAATGTACAAAAAGCCGTAGATAGTAATATAATATTACCAACCCCTACAATAGTAGCTGTATTTAATAATAAAAATAATACTTCTATTTATAAAAATAAAGGAGGTTTTAGAAAAGAAAATAAACAAAGAACGGTAGTAGCTATACCAATGCAGGGGAAACCTGTAGCTACAGATATGAATATAGCTGGTATAAAATTTCCTATTGTTGACAATGACTATTTAGCTTCTTTTGCTGCATTAAACGAAAACAATCTTCCTGCCTTTTTGCGGGTAGAAAAACCAATAGCCACTACAGTTACTATAGATGATTACACATACATAACCATCTCTGAGGGTATGGGAGCTATGATGAAGAAAATGTATAAGACAAGAAAAAGTGGAAAACCCACAAGGCGTGCAAGAAAAGCAAAAGAAAAATTAGAAAATTGGAGAAGAGCAGATGCTGAATATTTTAATCAAAATTCTACTTCAAACCCGCTTGACCCTTTAGACCTTGGTAATTTTATTTTTAATAAATAAATTATTCTATCATTTCTTTGAATATTTTATTGAATAAACGTTAACGATAAAATGGTTTTATCTACTTACAAACAAGCATCTACTTACTACAAATTATTTTATTGTATTTTCTTTTCTTTCTTTTCATTTAGTGTATGTGCACAATTAAAAATTAAAAAAGAAAAGCCATTTAAACCGACTTCTAAAGAATTCGTAATATCATACACCATATCTGTTACTGGTGGTAGTACTGACGGTATTGCAGAAACTTACAATGGTGGTATTAAAACTGCCTTTGTAAAAAATGATTTTGTAAGGCTTCGTTTAGTAAGTCTTATGCGTACTCAAAGTATTTTTTATAACAATAAAAAAGGTCTCAAAAAAAATGTAGCTGCTGTTGTAAAGGAATCTGGTAAAGAAAGGTCGAGTATGATTTTAAATGCTAAGGAGTGGAAAATATATAATGCAAAGAATGATAGTAGTAAATGTGAAATTTTTAAAGAAGATACTATCCGCATCTTAAATTTTCTTTGTGCAAAAGCAATTATTACAACAAAAGATAGTTTAAAGTTATTAGTATATTTTTTACCCAGTTCAAAAAATAAAACCTTAAATGCAGCAGAGCCTTTATTCGCAAATATACCAGGCTTAATTATGCAGTATAGTTATACAAAAGCAGAAAAAACGATTAACTACATAGCCACAACCCTAAAATCTGCACCAATTATTGCTTCCACATTTATTATACCGTCTAAAGGTTTTATAAAGCAAAAATACAATCCTGGGGGCATTAGTAAAAATGTAGTAGACTTAAACACAGAGGATAATGAGGAAGGCACAGAGGAAGAAGAAATGGAGCCAGTTTCAGTACCAACAGTACCAACTGAACCAATAAAGAAACCTTAATTTATTTGCTTTTTTAAAAATAAAAAGCAAGATTATACAAACCTTGCTTTTTATTTAATATTATACATTATTTTACCTTAAACTGTGTATATATTCATTATTCAAAAATTGCTTTTTTACTTCGTTAAGGTCATGTAAAATAGATGCATCTATTAATGTACCTCCCACTTCTATTTTAAACCCTCCAATTAATTCTTCCTTTACAGCGGTTTCTATTTCTACAGCTGTGCTTGTGCTGCTTTTAACTTTTGCTACTATACTATCCTTTAGTTCATTACTTATTGCTATAGCAGTAGTTAACTTTACTGTTTGAATTTTATTTAGTGTATTGTATTGATGTATAAAAGCTGTTACTATTTCTGGCAAGTTACTTTCTCTTGTTTTTGTAGTAAGTAAGTTTATAAATAACATAGTAAGTTTGCTTACATTGTTACCAATTACTGCATTTATTATTTTATCTTTTTTATCAGATGCTACAATAGGGCTACGCAATAATGCCACAAAATCAGCATTAGATTTTGAAATGCTTTGTAACAATTTCATATCTGCATGTACCGCATCTACTAGGCTTTGCTCTATGGCTAAATCAAGTAAACTTTTTGCGTATCGTGCAGCTAAACGAGGATTTTGCATAATTTGCTAAGTTTGAAAATGTGCAAATGTAAAAATGTGCAAGTATACAGCTCTACAAATTCTATTTTCTATTTTCTTAAATCTTGTATCTAATTTCTAACTTTTAAAATTTAGTTCAACTTTATTTCTTGTGCCAATTGGTTTATAAAGTTTTCTTGCTCTGGTTTATTAGCCAATTCTCTTCTTAAAACTTTTTCACTTACTTCTACCACAAGTTTACCTACTTGATTTTTAATATCTGTAATAGCTGCCATTTTTTGTTGTTGTATAGCAGCCTGTGCATCTACTAATATTTTGGCAGCTTGTGTTTTTGCTTCTTCTTTGGCTTCTGCTATCATTTTTTCTTTGGTAGCTTTAGCTTCCTTAATCATAATAGCTCTTTCTTCACGTGCGGCTGTAAGTAAAGCTTCGTTTTCGCCTTTTATTTGCGCTATTTCAAGCTTTACTTTTTCAGCAGATGCAATGGACTCTGCAATATTGGTTTCTCTATCGTTTAAGCCTTTTAAGATAGCTGTCCATGCATATTTTTTAAGCAAGAAAAAAACTATTAAGAAAGCTATTAATGTCCAAAAAATAAGACCGAGGTGTGGTAATAATAAATCCATTTAGTATTGTATTAAAATTTAATATTGGGAACAAGAAACTCTAAACTTAGTTTTTTAAAGTGTAGATACTTATGTTTAAAATTTAAAAAATTTACTGTACCCGCCGCCCTATGCTTTGGGTACAGTAATGTTTTTTGTGAAAACGCTTAGCTTACTTAAGTACTGCTAATAGACCAGCGATAACTGCAAAAAGGGCAACACCCTCTACAAAAGCAGCTGTCAAAATCATGTTTGCACGAATGTCATTAGATGCTTCCGGTTGGCGAGCAATAGATTCTACCGCACCTTTACCGATTTGACCGATACCGATACCTGCACCTATCGCAGCTAATCCAGCTCCTATTGCACCACCGAAGTGAGAATAGCCTAATTGTACTTCTAACAAAGTTGTCATTAAACTCATGATACTTGTGTTTTTATATGTGAAAAAAGAGATACTAATATTGAGATATTAGTATCTAGAAAACTAAATTTAAATAGATATTAAATTCAAGATAACCTAACTATGAAGTTTATAAAAAAATAAAGAACTTTCAATTATTTGAAACTAGTCTTGATACTCATATCTAAATACTTACATCCCACTACTTTAAATTATAACTGCATCATGATGCCCGTCTACATCATCATGTCCACCTTCAAATGCTTGCCCTATAAATACTGCCGTAAGGTTAGTAAATATAAATGCTTGTATAAATGCTACTAATATTTCAATAAAATATATAAAGACAGTAAAAGCAACAGATATTGGAGAAAAACCCCAACCTGCTACCTTCGTCATTGCTCCAAAAATAAATATGAGCGAAATAAAACTTAATATAATAATATGCCCAGCTACCATATTTGCAAATAAACGAATAATAAGGGCTGCAGGTTTAATAACTAAAACACCTAATAATTCAATTGGAATTAAAATTAATTTTACAGGTATTGGCACTCCTGGAGGCCAAAAAATATGTGCCCAAAAATGAGAATTTGTACTAAATAAAATTACAATAAGAGATAATATACCCAACACAGCGGTAAAAGCAGTATTACCAGTTACGTTTGCAGAGCCTGGTATTAAACCAAATAGATTATTAATAAGTATGAAGAAAAATACGGTTAATAAATAAGGCATGTACTTTGTCCATTTTTTGCCTAGGTTTGGTTTAGCCACATCATCTCTTACAAAAGTAATAACTGGCTCAATAGCATTTTGCCAGCCTTTAGGTGCGCTTGTAACTCCAATACCTTTTTTGTATTTATTTCCAATACCTGTCATTAGTAATACCAATAATATTAACGCTAATAACATTTGAACCACATTTTTTGTCAATGAAAAATCGTACACCGTACTTCCATCTTCTGCTACAATATTTTTTAATGCATCAAATTTATAACCATTGTGTGCTTCTTCTCCTTCGTGCCCAAAATGACTTGATGAAAAAACAGATAAACCTTTTGTAGGCGAAAATAAAATTACTGGAAGCGGTATTGTTGCATGAAATGAACCCGCAGTAAAAAAATGAAATTCATGGGCATCTTTTATATGCTCCATAATAATTTTGGCAGGGTCAAGCTTTTCTTCTTTATGCTCACCTTCATGTGAAGCATCTTGCGCAAATACATTTACACTAAAAATAGTTAAAAAAAAGCTGAAAGCCAATACCAATATATATTTGAAGCGTTTTGCTAGCATATAAATACCCAATTTTGGCGCAAAGATAAGGATAGATGGGATAATAAGGAGGTTTGGACTAGAGAAAAATTGAAATTTGTTCTATAAAATTCTTTGATCATTTAAAAATTAAATACCAAATGTTACGACTAAGAATTTAAAAAATGCCATGCTTTTTCATTATTTAAAAACTCTCTATTGATTTTTTAATTTTCTATAAATTGGAAGCATACAAAAATCTTTTTTTGTGTTCTTCATAAACCTTGTTTTAATAAATCGATTTTAGCAATTAGGACTACCATTATGCGGAAAAAAGCGCTTTTTTTTATGGTTAAAATATTTATTTGTATTTGCTTGTAATAAATTTATCCATTTTTTATTGATTTAATTTGAGTAAAAAAATATCAATCTTTTTATTATGCTTAATCATCCGCAATGAGTGTGTGGAGAATCATACTTTAACAAATCTTTTTTATGTAAAATATTATATTTATATATCTTTTTTTTAAAACTACATATTATGAAGCAAGCATTTAAAATTACAATTGGCTTTTGTGCAATTATCAGCATTTTTGCAGCAATGGCATATAACAAACAACCAGTAAAAGCAAATATTGCAAAACAACCAATTTTACAAAAAAGCTTGCTACAACCAAAAATACAAGTGGCCATATTATTGGATGTAAGCAGCAGTATGAATGGATTAATAGAACAAGCAAAAACACAGTTGTGGAATATGGTGAGTACAATGGGCAAAGCAAAATGTAGTGATGATGTAGCACCAAATATAGAAATTGCTTTATACGAATATGGTAGGTTTAATAACGAAGTGAAAAAGGGATATGTAAAACAGATAAATAGTTTTATAAGTGATTTAGATTCGCTTTCACAAAATTTGTTTAGTATAAAAACAGGTGTTGGTGAAGAATATTGTGGGCAAGTTATTTATACCTCTATAAATGAATTGCAATGGGAAGCAAGCACAGAAAACTATAAAGTAATTTTTATAGCGGGTAATGAAGATTTTTTACAAGGAAATTTAAAATACACTACTGCATGCAATGCTGCAATAAAAAAGGGGGTAATTGTAAATACAATTTATTGCGGAGATAAAATGCTAGGTGTACAAGAGCATTGGAACCTTGGAGCTGAATGTGGAAATGGTAGCTATACCAACATAAACCAAAATGCAAAAGAGATAGAAATACTTACCCCTTATGATAGTGCTTTATATGTGCTAAACGACAAACTGAATAGTACTTATATTTTTTATGGAGCTATGGGATACTCCAAAAAAGCGAAGCAAGTTCAAATGGATTATGCAAACTCCACTGTAAGTAAATCTGCTGGTATAAAAAGAATGATAGTAAAAGGTAAACAAGGATTGTATAAGAACGATGATTGGGATTTGGTAGATGCTTTAACTTATGATAAAACGGCTATAGATAAATTAGATATAAAAACGTTACCAGATAGTTTGCAAAATAAAACAAGAGCACAATTAAAAATATTGGTTGTACAAAAAAGTGCAGATAGAATTAGCATACAAAAACAAATAGCTACAGCTAGTGCGGATAGAGAAAAATTTATAGCTACAGAAAAAGTAAAACAAGTAACAGAAAATGCTACTGCTACATTAGAAACAGAGGTAGAGAAAATTATAAAAACACAAGCGATAAGGTTTAATATGAGGATACAATAATACATCGTAATAAAGGTAAGTTTATTATATTAGTGGTATGAAAGCCATAACAAAAACCGTTTGGGTTTTATCGTTTATTAGTTTATTTACTGATATGGCAAGTGAAATGCTATATCCAATAATGCCCTTGTATTTAAAGAGTATAGGTTTTTCTATTGTGCTTATTGGCATATTAGAAGGAGTAGTAGAAGCTGCTGCAGGCTTAAGCAAAGGCTATTTTGGAAAACTATCAGACAGCACTGGCAAGAGAATGCCGTTTATACAATTGGGATATTCATTGAGCGCACTTTCAAAACCATTAATAGCATTTTTTATTACCCCAGTATGGGTATTTTTTGTAAGAACAATAGACAGAGTAGGTAAAGGAATACGAACAGGCGCAAGAGATGCGGTACTCTCTAGCGAAGCTACACCTGCTAGTAAAGGAAAAGTTTTTGGCTTTCACAGGTCTATGGATACTATTGGTGCAGTGCTTGGGCCACTATTTGCATTAATATTTTTACATTATTTTCCTGCAAATTATAAAATACTTTTTTTGATTTCTTTTGCGCCTGGGTTGATG
>JANXOQ010000276.1 GCA_025357775.1 Ferruginibacter sp.
GGCTTGGGTGGAATATAAACCCAGGTACAGTAAATAGAAATATGCGAGGAGTGCCAGATGATTTTAATGGGACCGATTCACTTAAGCAAGAACAGAATGTAAAACCAAATCGCACTTGGGGTGGTGAGCTTGCACGTGATGTAGAAATAATAGGCTTAAAAAAGCCTGACTTATCCACTGGGTTTGGAAAATCAATAGGATTTTCATACAATAATTATTTAGGACCCGCATTAGAATTAGGCTACAAAGTGTCAATGTCAATATCTACTGCAAAAAATGTAGAGGGAGAAAAATCTGCTCCTGCAACTCTTGGATTTTCAGCTGCGGCTGGAGCAAAGTTGAGTTCAAGATCAGGGTTAACATTCTCTCCATCTTTAAATGCAAATGTATCGCTTACACATTTTCGTACACAAGTTGGGGTTGGTATAAGTACAAGTTATAATTCACGATCAGGAATAAAAGACTTGAATATTACTGCAGAAGCAAAATATAGTGCAAACATTTTAAGAGATAAATCTTACGGAGAAGTAGCTTCCAGCACCCTAATTCGATATACAAAACTATCTGGAGGTACTACAATCACTTTTGCAAAGCCAAGTTACTTGCCTGCACTTAGGATGCCTATGCAAAATACTAATTATTCAGGTCAGATAGATATTGGTAGTAGCTATCAAGGTATTAGAATTTCTGGTACGGCACAGGGTTATTACTCTGAGTCTAAAGTTCCCGATGAATTTAAAACAATTTACAAGCCTTTAGTAGGTTATATATATTCCGAAAATGCTGTGAACAATAGTAATGCAGTAATGGATTTCAATAGATTGGGGGATGCAGAAGTAACGCCCAATACTCCTATCATTTCTGCACCCCAATATAATTATGATGTTTTTTCTGTGCAAGGAGAAGGCACAGGTGGGTCTATAAGGGCATACAGAGGAGATATGGGTTTTGTGAGAGATAACGTTACAACATCCAAAGAAAATAATGTATCAATAGGTGGCGATGTGGCAATTCCTTTTCATTATGGTGCTTATGTAAATATTATTAATACCCCTACAAAAGTGGGTGGCTGGGAAGATGGGAATAATAAACTTAAACAAACGCTGGCATTTAGTTCTAAGCAAAGCAATGGATCTTTTGAAAATGTATATTTTAAAAATCCAGGAGAGTCAACAGTTTCTAATATGGATATGATAAATAAAATTGGGAAAGATAATTTAGTGAGATTTAAACTTGGAGGTAGTGTAGTAACATCTACTGTAGAACCTGAGCTTGAACAATTTGATAAGCGCACCATATCTTCAAAAGCAGTTCTACCAATCAATAACACAAGTAGCTTGCCTGCTAGAGACAAGCGTACTCAAGTTATTACGATGCTGAATGCTGCTGATGCATCAAAAATAGGATTAGATAAATCTATGGTAAATACGCCTGGTAGTTTTGATGGATTAAATAATTTGAATAAAATAAATATTCCAAGAGTTGATAATGGAGTAAGAAAGCCTCATCATATTTCAGAAATAGACGTACTTGAGCAAAATAGTATGCGGTATGTTTACGGATTACCTGTATATAGTTTAAAACAAAAAGATTTTACTTTTTCTGTAGATGCGTTACCTGCTAACGTAAATAATAATTTAGTAAGTTATACAGGCACAGAACCTACGACTAACTCAGAACACATGGGAAATAAAGCTAGGTTAGATGGTTATGTACAAACACAAGAAACACCTGGCTATGCCTCATCTTTTTTATTGACAGGATTATTATCGCCAGATTATGTAGATGTAAGCAATGATGGTATTACAGAAGATGACTTAGGCAGTGCTGTAAAATTTGGATATAACCAATCTGAAAATCATAAATGGCGCACGCCAAGAAACAATGCTGTAGCTAGATTGGCACATTTTAATGAAGGTATTCGTACCGAAAAAAAAGACAACAAAGCCACTATTAGTTATGGCGAAAGAGAAGTATGGTATTTAAGTACCATTGA
>JANXOQ010000303.1 GCA_025357775.1 Ferruginibacter sp.
ACAGGATCCCATACACTTGTTAATTTTAAAGGATTAAATTTTGACTCAATAAATTTTGGGTCGTGAAACATAAGATAATAATCTAATACTTTATTTGCTGTTTTACCTGTTCTATCTACCACTGGTTTTAAAGTATCATCGCCAGACCCCGAGTTTTGGATACCAAAAATACCATCCATAGACATCATACTTCCCTTGTTATATTGAAAAAGAAGATTTGCTTTTATCACATGTATTTTCTCAGCAACCGGCAAGCTTGCAAACCATTCATTACCAAATAATCCTATAGCACTTCCAATACCTAATGCAGTATCCTCTTTCATTACAGCCCTAAAACCAGAAGTAAGTGCAGCAAGTTTTGCATCTAACTGTCCTGATAAAACTTCGCTAGCCCATACCAATTGGTTTAAATTACTTAAAGCCGTATTTACATTCTTTTTTGCTTTCATTGCTACGCCAAACCCTTTTAAATACATATTTATAGCTGATGCATGTTGCGAATAAGGGTTATAATTATAAAAATCTTTATCAGTAATATCAACAGCCATTATACTTACTTTAGGAAATTTATGACCCCCATAAGAATCATTTTGCTCAACAATTAGTTGTGCTCCAGGCAAACCACTTGGCTGGGTTTCAGTTATTCTTTCTCTGTCAATATAGTTTTTACTAATTTTTATGTTTGGATTAGCATTGTCAACTATTTCTCCATGCCCATTAATATTCCATAATTGAAACCCTTTTAGAAATTTATTTCTATAGTCTGCTAATAACTTAGGGTCAGAAGAATTTATTGTTTTTTTATAAAGATATACTTCATGCTCTAAGTCGAGTGCTGCTTTTATGTTGTGGTACCCAACAATAGTTTTTATATAATCTACCGGTGAAATTCTATCAAAATTTTTTACTTTAAATTTCTTATCGGTAAATGGTAAATTTATAAGATTTGCTGGTTCTATTGAAGTATTAATGCCAAGGGCTTTATTATTTTTAACAAGTGCTAAAAACCAAGCTTTATCCAAATTGTCCTCACGCCCGTTAGAGCCTTTTATTATACTAGGGTTTGCATCTGACCACCATCTTGGGTTATCATAACTTTTTTGTCCAAGTTGCAATTGATATTTAATATTATTATTATCAAAAACTAAACCGTTACTTTTTGTTACTACTGAGTTAGGATTTACTATTGGTACTTCGTTATCGTCTCTCATAATATTTATTTTTTATCTTAAATCACTTTAATCTATATATAATTTTTCTTACAAAATTTACCTATTTGGTCTTTGTATATTTACACCAAGGTTATTGTATTCCTTTAATGCTTGATTGTAACCTTTTGTTATATGAGACGAATATTCTAGCAATTGACGGTTCATACCTTGTTGAGAAATTAATCTGTTTGAGTATAAGCCACTATAAATATCAAGTGCGTATGCAAACCTAGATGGTGTAATATTGCTATTTAACCTACTTACAATATTTGTCATTCTAACTGGTGTTAATTGACCTCGTAATGCTGTCATTGCTACTTTTTTAGAATCTGTTACTACATACTCGTTTATTTGTTTTAGCACTTCATTTACAATAGCACTCTTCATTCTTGGTGGTTTGTTTCTAACAATTGCATTCAAACGTTCATAATTTACTGCAGCTGTTCCTATAGTGCTATCTCTAGTAATCATATTACTTACAGCATCCCCAAAGTCAGCCTTTAGGGTTTTCGTCATTTCCGCTTTAAACTTAAGTACAAACATTTCATCAATTTTCTGTTTAAACCTTTCATAGTCTGCGTTAGTAATTGCACCCTTCTCCTTCAATTTGGTAATTGGCTTTATTAATTGGCCATAAGCCTGCATAATAGTGTAGTCATTTAATTTCATTTGTGCATATAAACCAGCTGCACTATTTGGGTGTAAATAATCATTTGCTACGGCAAGGATAGCTGTGGATATTGTATCGTCTGAAGATTTAAAATAATGTGTGGCTATCTGTTCAAAAGCTTTTGTGGATTCCTTAATTGACTTTGCAAGCGCAAGACCGGCTGTTGCTTTTTCTACAGCTGTTTTTACAACAGCATTCTTGGTTTTCTTTTTTATAAAAGCAAATGGTGAATTTTCTATTAACCATAATAAAAATTTAGGCTTCATATTTATACTTTTTTGTATTTACTAAAGTATAAAACTTATAAAATTTACCATGTAAATTTTTATTTGCTTTTCCAATTTCCTTAAACAACTCTAAATTTTGTTTAATTTCTTTTTACAATCTAAAAAAATTACAACTAATGTTATATAAAAAGAAGCTAAACACTACTTATTTGATAACATTGTTTATAAAATATAATTTATCTACTAAGCCTGGGTGCTTGTATATTACGCTTATTATATTGTTCTAATGCTTGGGTGTAACCTTTTCTTACATTAGCTGGTTGTAGGTATAATTGATGTTGCATTTCTTGTTCTGTTATCAACCCATTTGAATACATTCTGCTAAATATATCTTTTGCATATGCAAAGCGGGATGCAGAAACTGGAGTAGCAATATTATTTAACCTACTTACAATATTCATCATATTTACTGGTGTGTGTAAGGTAGGTGAGCTTTGTAGTGCATTTGTCGCTGCATTTCTTGCATCAGTAACTACATATTCGTTTATTTGTGTTATTAGCTTATTTATAATTTCTCTCTTCGTTGCTGGGTTCACAACAGTTAAAATTTCATTCAAATTATGAAACTTTACTGAAGCTATTCCTTTTGCCTCATCTCTTAAAATCAAACTGCCAATATCAATTCCTTTATCAACTTTTAAGTTATTTGTTATTTCTGCTTTAAACTTTTTTACAAACAATAAATCAATTTCTTTTTTACGAGCTTCTAATTCATTTTTATTAATTACACCGAGAACATGTAATTTTAAAAATGGTTCTACCAATTTATTGTAAGCTTTTATAATAGTAGGGTTTTCAAGTTTCATTTTTCCATAAAATATAGCTGCTTCATTTGGTTTAAAATTTGAACTATATTTTGTAACAGCATCAGCAATTGTGGTGTCGGAAGATTTAAAATATTTTGTAGCTTCCTTATTAAAAACTAGTGCAGATTGTTCTTTTAAACTTAAAATAACTTTTGGTGTTAAAGCTTTTTCTACAGCTTTTTTAATACCTGTTTTGGCAATACTTTGCTCAGTACTATTTTTGAATAACGGTAATAAACTTGGAGCATATTTTGCTACCCAAAATATTAGTTTTTGTTTCACCTATTAAATTTTATTTGTAATTATAAAAAAAATATATGCTTTATGCATAAATTAAATGCATCTTATTTTTATGTAAGATGCAATACCATAAAGCCTTTAGTAAACTTATAATTCCGAAAATTGGTATAACCTTTCATATGTTATACCAATTTATTAAACTTATTTATTTTTATTAACGAGAAGGTGTTAAAGACTTTGTTGGTTTTTTTGTACCCCCTTGTGGCTTAATAATTGGATTATTTGCCGGTACAGTATCTATTTTTATATTATGCTTTTTAATGTATGAACCATATATCTTTAGCCATGCTTGAGGAATTTGTGGTGTGCCGCTGGTAACTTTTCCCCTTGATAAATCCCACAGTTCTTTTTCTTTATCTGTATTATTAATTCTGTCTTTTGCTTGTCCAAAGCCTGGATCCCAAATACTATATATTTTATCGAAATTAATTTTTTCGTTTCTAAATTTTTTACTGTACGCATTTAAAAGTATATCAAGGATAGGGTTAGCTTTATCTGGATTAAATTTAATATCTAACGTATCAAAACCTTTTCCTGAATTTTGTACCATAACTCCACCTCTCATCGTCATTAGTTGATTATTGTTGTACTGGTATATTACCAATGCTTTGATGGTATTTATTTTTTGTTGCGGAGTTAATTTTCTAAAGTAAGGATTTGAACCTAGTATTACCCCTGCTCCAAGCCCTTTTGCCATAACTTCTTTAACTATAGCTTTTATGCCAGTTGTAGCCGCAGAAAGTTTTGCATTAAGTTGTCCAAGAAGTATTCCAGTATTTTCTTGATATTGGGTTATATTACTTGCAGCAGTGTTAAAATTGGTATCTCCATCAAAAGCTATTGCCATTCCTTCTAAATAAGCTTTTACAGTAATTTTTTGGAGTTGGTTAAAGTTACTTAATTCATTATCTGTGAAGTCAACATTTAAAAAATCTTGTCTAGAAATTTTTACACCGTTAATTTCTGTTTTGTATTTGTAGGGTAAATGAACGCCATCAATATTACTAGGAATATTTGTCTTAGCATTTTCTATCTTTGCCGATTGTTGAAACAACTCAATTTCATTTCTTGAAATTTTTGCTTTTGTTGCGTTATTTATTATTTCTCCATTTCTATTAATATTCCAAAATGTAAATCCACCTACTAGTCTATTTCTCTCATCATTAAGTGATTTTTGATATTCTATTTGGTATTCCTTTTCAGGTTGTTTTGGATTTCTTCTTGAGTCTAAAAGTTTCTTAAATTTTTCTAAATAATATTCTATTTCCGCACCCGCTAAAACATTGTTATAAGTCACAAGCAATTTCTTATCATCCACACCTACTGTAAATTTTTTTTCATCAAATTTTACTGCATAATCAAAAGGAGCTCTAATTGGTGCACCTGAAAAAACATGTGAAGTAGTGGAATGAAAAAATGGATTTAGCTGTTTTGCAGTTTTGCTTTGCGTCATTGCAAAAAGCCATGCTTTGTCTAATATTTGTTCATAGTCGTCTGTGCCCTTAAAAATATAGCTCACTGCGCTTCCTGTAATAGTAGGAAAATGATATGCATCA
>JANXOQ010000314.1 GCA_025357775.1 Ferruginibacter sp.
GGAGCAACTGGTGCAACTGGCCCTCAAGGAGCTACAGGACTTACAGGAGCAACTGGTCCGCAAGGAGCAATAGGACTTACAGGAGCAACTGGCGCTGCAGGTCCACAAGGAGCTACAGGACTTACAGGTGCAACTGGCCCACAAGGATTACAAGGCATTGCAGGTTTAGCAGGTGATGCAGGTAAAAACACATTAATACTTACTACTACAGAACCAGCAGGTGCTAATTGTACAACAGGTGGCGTAAAACAAGAGTATGGTATTGATGCCAATAGCAACAATAGCTTAGAACCTTCAGAGATAAATGCATTACTTACAAAATACGTTTGTAACGGTGCAGGAGGAGGTACAACAACCGATGCTTGGAATATACTTGGTAATACTGGTACAAATGCTAGTAATTTTATAGGCACTACAGATGCACAACCCATAAGGTTTAAAGTAAATGGAGAAGTAGCTGGTATAATTGAATCAACATTATTAAACACTGCAATAGGATATAATAGTTTAAAAAATAATACAACTGGATTTGAAAATAGTGCTTATGGCGCTTTCTCATTAAACCAAAATACAACTGGTAGTGGAAACACTGCAAACGGACAAATTTCACTTGGTAATAATACTACTGGAAATAACAACAGTGCATTTGGTGATGCAGCACTAAGGCTTAATACTACTGGAAGAGAAAATACTGCAGTTGGGTTTAAATCACTTTTTTCAAACATAACAGGTAATGGAAACACTGCAAATGGATCCGTTACACTTAGAGAAAATACGACTGGTGATTACAATAGTGCATTTGGTAGTGCATCGCTTGGCCAAAATACTACTGGTAATGGAAATACTGCAAACGGTTTTAGGTCTCTTGCATCAAATACAACTGGAGCTTATAACACTGGTAATGGGTATTATAGTTTAGAAAATAATACAATAGGAAATGAAAATACTGCTAGTGGAGCCTCCACGCTTAGTAATAACACTACTGGCGATAATAATAGCGCTTATGGAACAGGAGCATTAAACCATAACACAACTGGAACTAGAAATACTGCTGTAGGTGGTAAAGCACTTTTAAACAGCACTACTAGCGATAATAATACCGCTGTTGGATTTGAGTCACTTTCTTTTAATACAACTGGTAGTGAAAATACTGCTATTGGGATGGGGGCAATTACCAAAAATACAACTGGTTCTGAAAATACCGCAAGTGGTTTTTATGCACTTCATGAAAATACAACAGGGAGTAAAAATAGTGCAAGTGGATTTTTTTCAATGTCACAGAATACAATTGGCAATAACAATACTGCTGTTGGATATAATTCACTTTATTCTAATACAACTGGTAATTATAACACAGCTGTTGGGACTGAATCACTTCGCTATAATACAACTGGTGATCAAAATACTGCAAGTGGATTTCTTGCACTTCGTGAAAATACAACAGGGAGTAAAAATAGTGCAAGTGGTTTTTTGTCAATGTCACAGAATACAACTGGCGAAAACAATACTGCTTTTGGATATAATTCACTTTCTTCTAATACATTTGCTCATTTTAATACAGCAGTTGGTTCTGAATCACTTCGCTTTAATACAACTGGTGATCAAAATACTGCAAGTGGATTTTTTGCTCTTCGTGAAAATACAACAGGGAGTAAAAATACTGCTAATGGTTTTGTATCTATGGCTCGAAATACGACTGGTGAACGAAATACTGCTTATGGTTTTGAAACACTAGGATCTAATACTTCTGGTATTTATAATACTGCTGTAGGAGCGGAAGCATTAAAATCTAACCAAACTGGTAGTTTTAATACAGCAATAGGTAAATCTTCAGGTGAAACTAGTGGCGCAGTAAATTTAGATAACTGTATATCTTTAGGTCATTTTTCGCAAAATAGTGTAGCAGGTAGAGCATTGATTGGTAACACAGTTACAACAGAAATTGGTGGTTACCAAAACTGGAGTAACTATAGCGATGCAAGGTTTAAAACAAATGTAAAAGAAAATGTAGTAGGCCTAAGTTTTATAAATGCGCTACGCCCCGTTACTTACACAGTAGATGTAAATAATTTAAATAAATTTATTTATAAAGATCAAAAAGCAGATTACGAAAAAGGGTTGGAAGTATTTTTAGACCAAAAAAATAGAAAAATAGAAACTGGATTTATTGCACAAGAAGTAGAAGCCGCTGCTAAAAAAGTTGCTTACAGTTTTGATGGTGTAAATGTGCCTAAAGATAGTACAACACAACATTATAGTATTAGCTATGCAAGTTTTGTAGTGCCATTGGTAAAAGCAGTACAAGAGCAACAAGTCCTCATTGAAAATCAAAATAAATTAATAGCAGACCTTACAAAAAGACTTGAGGTTTTAGAAAAAAATAATAAAATAAAAGAATAGAAAACGAAAGGATTGTGTAGCTTTTATTTGTAAAATGATAAAAGGTAAATATTAATAAAAAAATTTGTGTCATTAGACTATCGTTAAAGTAACTACAAACTTTTAAGTAGAAGTAGC
>JANXOQ010000338.1 GCA_025357775.1 Ferruginibacter sp.
GTAAAATGAAAGTAAGCTTCTATCAAACATATTTACAGAGAACTTTTGTTCTATTTCTTTTATCAATTTTACATAAAAGATAAAGTAGAACAAATACCATTATCGCAATTTAACTATGCAATAGAAAACGGTTTAATAAAACAAGATACATTGTATTTTGATAATACGGTGCTTATAAAAAGTACTTTAGAAAATAATTGGATTACCCATGTGAAAAATACTTGGTTGAAGAGTAAGTATATTAAATTATAATTTTCGATAACTCTTTTTCAAAAAAATATTTTAAGCTTTCATTTTCTTTATATGCAGGAAAGAATACTTTTTTGTCAGCAATAATTCTTGCAGCTTTTTGGTATTCGTTAAATCCACCAGCACTATTAGTACAGTCTAGCGTGAACCCTTTTGTTTTTAAATATTGATTAACAGTTGAACAACAATTAATCTCCTTTTTCTTGTGAGCAGCTGATGTAGCGAAAAATGGCAGCAACCAACATTCTATTTGATCAATATTAATAGCAAAAATAATTTTTGTTAAATTCTGTGTATAAAATTCGTTACCAATTGCTTTAATAATTCTATTCTTTATTGCCTCAATTAAATCACTAGTATTTTTTTGTTTTGGTACATCAAACCCTATATCTGAGTGAGCATCTGCATCAATTTGTATAATCACATAATCAATATACTCAAATGCCTCTTTAAATAAATTTGTACCGCAATACTCTAGTACTTTTAGCCAACCAACAGGCTCTTTTTTTTTGGGAAGCAAAGCAGTAGTTGCAAAATCACTTTTCATTTTTTTTTGAGAAAAATAAGCCGACAAGACTGCATCAATTATTGGCTTATCAGTTATCCCTTCGGTAATTAAAGCAATTTGCATAATCAAAAATTATTTGGTAAGCCTCCTAAATATCCTCTCATCCAAGATTCTGAAAGCGGGATATTTAATTTTTCTTTCGGTTGTATTCGTTTTACAAATGTTTCACCATTTAAGTTACGAGTTACAACGAAAAGTCTTTGTGAATCATCTTCTAAGTTTAAACCATCCAAGATAAATGGATTATGTGTTGTCGCTATAAATTGTTTTTTATATTGAGTTGATAATTTTATAAGCGTTTCAATAAGT
>JANXOQ010000357.1 GCA_025357775.1 Ferruginibacter sp.
GGAGGTTATTGTTCACTTGTATTGCCTTTTACCGTTACCTTTTTTGCTATGGCAATGGATTTAACCTAGTCTATAAATATAATATTTAAATAGCCTCATCTTAATCTGTGAGGCTTTTTAGTTTCTAGAAATTTCATATTGTATTGCTTTTTTAAACTCATTTTTATTACCAGCAATTGAATAATACATTCCAATTGTTAACGCATATACAGAAAACTATTTTAACTTTATATAAGAAAATTTTTTAAAACCCTCATTTGTATATCTGCAATGGTTAAATAATGTTTTGTATTGTCATAAAATATGAAAGCCAACCCAACATAATAAATGAAAGGTTGGCTTTTGTTAGAAAAAATTAAAACTACAGTTTTAGAAAATGTAAAGTTATTGATACACCATTTTGAATAACTCTTAAATAATAATTTGCATTTCTAAAAGTTCTAAATTCATTTGAAATATCTTTTTGATATTGTCCAGCAGTTTTTATCCCTTCGCTTAAAATTTTCACTATTTGTCCTTTTTCATTTAACACATTAAATAATACTTCTCCGTTTCCAGGCACTATATAATCTATAACGGAAGTAACTCCAACAGGGTTTGGAGATATTTTTAACCCAAAACCATCTTTTAAATAAGTGATGGTATTATTTCTATTAGTTGTACCTAAAGTTTGTGTTGCACTTACTGCCCCTAAACCTATGGCTGCACAATTAGCACTTACACGCCACTCATAATTTGTACCTATCGTAAGCCCATTAATATTATAAGTAGTGGTTTGTAAACCAGTAGCAGCCGTTGTCCATGTAGTAACGGTAGCTATTTTATACTCTACTGTATAAAAACTTCCTGTTGCACCTGTCCAGTTAAAAGTAACACTATTAAATGTTACATTAGTTGCTGTTAATGCTGTAGGAGCAGTTGGTGTAGGGGTTGTAGTTACTAAAATATTGGCTTTTGCACCTTCACATGTAGCAGTAGTTTGGCTTACGTAATAATTTACGTTTCCAGCCGTAGTAGTATTTGGTGTAGGTGCAGTTGTGTTACCAGTACCTCCTGTAACAGAGGCATACCAAAGCAATCCTGTACCTGTAGCTGTTAATGCTGTTGCTACATTATTTTTACAATATACGATTGGCGTAGTAACAACAGGCGCTGTAGGAAAAGCTGTAACCGTAACTCCAATAGTTGCTCTTGGGCTTTCGCAAGCCCCAGCTGATTGACTTACATAATATGAAGTAGTTCCAGCAGCAGCTGTTATAGGTGTAGGTGCAATTATGTTACTTGTACCGCCTGTAGCAACTGTATACCACAATAAATTTGTGCCAGTAGCACTAAGTGCTGTTGCTGTTGCATTTTGGCAATAACTAATTGTACTTGTTACAACAGGTGCAGCAGGAGTTACATTTACCGTAACTGTTATTGAAGCTCTTGGCCCTTGGCATCCATTTATCGTTTGGCTCACATAAAAAATTGTATTACCTACTGTGTTGGTGTTAGGTATTGGTGCAATAGCACTACCTGTGCCACCTGTAAAATCTGTATACCAAAGTAGACCTGTACCAGTAGCTCCTAAGGCTGTTACTGTACTATTTTGACAATACACAACAGGTGTATTAACTATAGGTAAAGCAGGTACAGTATTCACCGTTACAGTTATCAATGTTCTTGGGCTTTCACCACAAGAAGATGTTTGGCTAACATAAAAATTTGTACTATTTACAATAGCAGTAATTGGTATAGGTGCTGTTGCACTACCAACGCCACCTGTAGTTGCTGTGTACCAAAGTAAATTTGTACCTGTTGCGGTAAGTGCTGTAGCCACAGCATTTTGGCAATAAGTAACTGGTGATGATACAGTAGGAGCAGCGGTTGTAGCAGCTACCGTTACTGTTATTGCTAGCCTTGGTCCTTCACAACTGCCTACACCTGTAGATGTTTGGCTTACATAAAAAATTGTACTACCAACTATGGCTGTACTTGGTGTAGGTGCAATAGCAGAACCTGTACCAGTACTAGCAACAGTATACCACAATAAACTAGTACCAGTAGCAGCTAATGGCGTAGCAGTAGCATTTTGACAATACGTAACGGTGGTTGCACCTGTAGGTGCAAGTGTAGTACATGCTGGCACACTTACATATATATGATATTCGCCTGGGGCAAGTGTAATATTTTGTGCTGTACTTGTCAAATTTAGGGTAGCATTTGTTGCACCATTTAACCCAGTACCTGTTCCATTACTTACATAATTTATCCATGCACCTGTAGCTTGAAATGTTACTGACCTTGTTTGGGTGGTTACATCCAAATTTGAAATAACCAATACTTTTTTACCAGCAGTATTTATGTCTTCTATTTTTAATGATTTTACTAAACCTCCACCATCTAAGAAATCATAACTAAAATTTGTATTATTAAAAACTGAAGTATTTCCCAGTCTTAAATCAATAATTTTTTTATATGTGTCATACAATTTTCTGCGGTTAGGGTCTAGCATATATTCCCAACGAGGTGGTTTATTAGAAGTATTACCACCACCAAAGTTTATAGATAAATCATACCCTCTCTCTTCAAATTGCCAAATCATTTTTGGTCCTGGTACTGTAAAGAAAACTGCCGCAGCCGCTTCTTCCCTTGCTAGTGCTATAGGCAAGCTTGTTACATTGTATCCACCATTTGAATTGCCATTTTGTAAATTCTTAAACATTGTACGTTCCTCATCATGGCTTTGCATGTAACCCATCAATGCAGGGTTATTAAAATTTCTGCCAGCTGAATTGTACGATATATTGGAGATATTAGAATTATTGGTATAACCCATTGTACACTGATTATACTGGCTATTCATATTACCCCATAGCATAAAACCATGTGCAGCATATTCTTGCTCTTCTTGGTTTGGTGTACTTCCTAAAAATTCTAAAATCATATACGTACCAGGGTGCGTGGGTACTGCATTGTCGTAATAATATTTTAAATTAGCTACACGTGCAGGATCATAATTTTCTACCGTTGTCGTATTTGTTTGTGTTTGTGAAAAACCTTTTGCAAGGTCAAATCTAAAACCATCTACTTTATATTCATCTAACCAAAAATTTAAATTTCGTTGAAAAAGATATTTAGTAGCTGTAGAGTTGTGGTTAAAATCATTAAACACACTATAAGGATGTGTAGCAGTTATATTGAGCCAAGGATTATTAGCAGCAGGGTTATTGGTTGCACTATTCCAATACAAAGCCGCTTGCGGGGCATTGCCTGTACAATGGTTATAAACTACATCTAAAATAACTGCAATTCCATTTGTATGGCATAAATCTATAAATTCTTTGAGTTTATTTTTACTGCCGTAATATTTATCTGGCGCAAAATAAAATGAAGGATTATAGCCCCAACTTTCGTTGTTGTCAAATTCATTAACAGGCATAAGTTCTATTGCATTTATCCCGATTCCTTTAAAATAATTGATAGAATCTATTAAAGATTGGTAACTATGTTCTGCTGTAAAATCTCTTATCAATAATTCATAAGTAACTAAATTTCTTTTATCAGGTTTAGTATAGCTATTTGCCGTCCAATTATAGTTGGGCTCAGCTGTTTGTAATATTCCAACAATACCGCTTGTAAGCCCTGTAGGGTATGGTTTTAAATTAGGATAGGTTATAGTATTTATAAACTGATCATTAGATGGATCTAATATTTTTTGAGTATATGGGTCAGCTACTCTTATTGTATTATCTACTAAATATTGATAGGCATATTCCGTACCAGGTGTAAGACCAGTAATGGTAATCCAATAATAATTACCATCAGGTGTTTTGTTCATTAGCCCAGCACATGTTGGCTGCCAGCCATTAAAATCACCTATTACGTTTACCGATGTTTTGTTAGGGGCATACAAAACCAATGTTGCAGATGTATTGCCAGGTAAATAATTTATACCTTCTAAAGCTCCAGATGGCAAAGGCGCAACAGTAGTTGTTGGTGCTATAAAAAAACTAAACGAATCTTTTTTTAACCCTGTTCCATCATTGCCTTCAAATATAAATTTTTGCTCGCAGGTGGTAGTTATATTTGGGCTTGCAGTAAGAGTATTAACAGTAGAACCTGTATTAATATTGGTTCCATTTAACTTTAAAGTAAGTGTTGCATTATTAGATGCCACACCAGTAACTGTAACCGCACTACCAACTGTAACAGATAATGGCACTGGGTATGGCACAAAACGAGGCTCAAACGGAGGTTGGTTAAGTCTTACTGCAAACTGGCCCGTAGCATAAATAGGGATGTACATATCACTACCATCTGAGTTTACATTTTTTTTAGTACCATCGCCACTTCTAAAAATGATGTTCACTTTATTAATAATTTCGCCAGCAGGCACAGCAAAAAATGCACGAATATTGGGAATGGTATAGCTGTACTTATTACTACCTAAAAAAGTAGCTTGGGCAGCTGCATTTGGTGCATTAAAGTTTGTAAATTTTACATACTTCCAATCACCAGGGCCTGTGCTTAGGTTGGTATTTACACCCACATGCACGTATACATCAGACGTATTAGCATAGTTTAATAAACCTTGGCTTCCTTTGGTACAATCTATGGTTACTGTCATAGTGCTATTGTCGTTGCCAAACTCTGGCGTCCAAGATAATAACCGTTGCGAAAAAGTGGTAGTAGTTAATGCAAATAAGATGGTTGCTAGTATAAGTTTTTTCATGTAATGAAAATTAAATTTTAAGTAAAGTACAAAGATTTATGGAGATAGCCAAAGTAAGCGTAAAACAGAAAAGAAACACTACTTTGATA
>JANXOQ010000442.1 GCA_025357775.1 Ferruginibacter sp.
TTTAGCAGAAAAAAAAGTTACATTAGTATACGGAGGTGGAAACAAAGGGCTAATGGGAGCTGTGGCCGATGGAGCAGTAGCAAACAATGGAAAAGTAATAGGGATTATACCAGAAGTTTTAAAAGATTTAGAACACTTGCATAAAGGAATAGCAGAAAAATTTGTGGTAGATAATATGCATACTCGTAAAAAAATATTATACGAAAAATCAGATGCAGCCATAATTTTACCAGGCGGCTTTGGTACATTAGATGAACTTTTTGAAATACTTACATGGAATGTTTTAAAAATACATAATAAAAAAATATTCTTTTTAAACACAGATGGTTTTTACGACCATTTAATAGCGCACATTAATAAAATGTATGTAGATGGATTTTTATATAGCCATCCCATAGAACAATTTACGATTTTAAACCACCCTAGTCAAATAAGTCAATATTTGTAATGTTAATCATTTTAACGACGACTTCTTCTAGCTTCTCTTCTGCTTGAGCCACCATTATTTCCTCCTCCAAATAATGGAATATTTATGCCGGTTCTTATAATAGGCAAAACTCTATCTAGCTGGTCTTTGTAAGGAGAAAATTTATTATTTGATACATCAAATAATACACACACATAATAAAATATATCTCCAGAGTTTTCTCTTCCAGTTGCATAACCTCCTCCAACTAGTAAACTTGAAACATTATACTTTGTAATAATATTGGAACTTCCGTTCCCTGGTATTTCACTAAATTTCACAAAATTATATTCATATTGTAAGTGAGCAAAAATACTATTTATAGGGTACAACCTTAAAAATGCACTTGGTCCAATAATGGACTGTCTAACTTTATAAATAGATGTAGGCGACCTTTGAGAGACATAATTATAATTAAGTGAAACAGCTACATCTATAAAATTATTGACACTATAACCAATATGAGGCCCAAGCCCAAAAGAAAAAGTATTATCACCAAAGCTAATGCCTATACTTCCACCAGTAAATAATTTTTCTTTTGAAAAAAAAGATGTTTTTTCATCAGTAATTTCACTTTGCGCTATAGATTGTAAAGTTGTAAATACAAGTACAATTAGTAATAATTTTTTCATAACTCTTATTTATAATTTTAGTCAAATATTTTACCCATATTCAATATTGAATTGGGGTCAAAAGCTTTTTTAATATTTCTCATAATGGTTAAAGTAACTTCATCAAACATTATTGGTATATATTCTTTTTGTATTAATCCAATACCATGCTCACCACTAATAGTACCGCCAAGCGATTTTACTAGTTCAAACAATGCCTTAAGTGCGGGTATTATATTTGGGTTATTAAGGCTATAAATATTGCCTTCTTTTTTTATACGTATATGTAAGTTTCCATCGCCTGCATGTCCGTAGCACACTACTTTAAAATCATGTTCAAGGCTTAGTTTTTTTACTCCTTTTATAAGTGCTGGTAGTTCAGCCCTTGGCACTACAGTATCTTCTTCAATGCTGTATCCATCTATTTTTACAGCCTCGGCCACTCTTCTTCTAAGTTTCCACAATTCATTTTTTTGTTGTGCATCATCTGCAAAATATATTTCACCACAATCAAAGTCTGTAAGCAAAGTAGCTATGCTTTCCATATCTTTCATTAATACATCTACATCATTTCCATCTACCTCTATTATTAGGTGTGCTGCCACATCTTCGCCTACTGGTATGGTATGGCTATCTAAAAATTTACTAACAATTAGTAGTGCATCTATTTCTACCAACTCCATTGCACTTGGTGTAAAACCAGCTCTAAATATAGCACTTACCGCTGCACCCGCTTTTTCTAAATCGTTAAAAGGTACAAGCATTAATAAATCAAACTTTGGGAAGGGTAATAGTTTTAAAACAATTTTTGTAACCAAGCCAAGTGTACCCTCGCTGCCTACAATTAATTGTGTAAGGTTGTATCCTGTTGAATTTTTGAGCACATTTGCACCTGTCCAAATAATTTCACCCGTTGGCAGTACTACTTGTAAGTTTATCACATAATCTCTCACCACTCCATATTTTACTGCTTTGGGGCCACCACTGTTTTCAGAAATATTACCTCCAATAAAGCAACTTCCTTTGCTGCTTGGGTCTGGTGGGTAAAATAATCCCTTTTCTTTTACTGCATTTTGAAGCACTTCAGTTATTACACCTGGTTCGGTGGTTACTTGTAGGTTTCTTTCGTCTATTTCTAAGATGCTGTTCATTCTTTCAAATGAAATAACTACACCTGCAAATTGTGGAAGCGCACCACCGCTAAGCCCAGTACCTGCTCCACGGGGCGTTACTGGTATTTTGTGTGCGTTACAAATTTTCATTATTTCACTTATCTCTTCAGCAGTGCGTGGTTTTATAACAATATCGGGTAAAAAGTGTAAGTTTTCTGTTTCGTCTTTTGCGCATCTATCTAATGTTTCCTCATCCGTAAAAACATATTGGTCACCTACAATTGTTTTAAAAGCTTCATAATGCGTTACAAATAAGGTTGTTTTTTCAGCAG
>JANXOQ010000454.1 GCA_025357775.1 Ferruginibacter sp.
GCCTTCACACTGCATGTGCCAATGGCGCAGATGTAGCAATAGGGTCAAGATATGTAGTGGGCGGTGCTGTTGAAAATTGGCCTACTAATCGTATAGCATTATCAAAAGGTGCATCTTTATATACTCGTATAATTACATTTATGCCTGTAAAAGACCCTACTGCTGGCTTCGTATGTTACAAAGCAAATGTGCTTAATACCATCAATTTAGATGCGATTAGTTTTGTAGGATATGCATTTCAAATAGAAATGAAATTTGCTGCATGGAAACTTGGCTTTAAAATAATAGAAGTGCCGATAACATTTATTGATAGAAAACTTGGTACAAGTAAAATGAATAAAGGCATCATCAAAGAAGGTATTGTAGGTGTAATACAATTAAAATGGCAAAGTCTTTTTAAAAACTACCATAAAAAAGTTTTAAAGCAACATGAAGCAAGCCTATATATACAGCAATAAATATTGAAAGTTTTAGTTTGAAAGTTTAAGGCTTAAAGCTCAAATCTTTAGGTAAACTATTAGCTTCAACTTATTTTAATTATTCTGTTCTTCGACAATTCCCAACCTTCAACAACTAATATAATTTTAAACCTTACAATTTAAACTTAACTACAACATTAAAGAAACAGCAACTATACTAGCCATAGAATCTTCTTGCGATGAAACAGCAGCAGCAGTATGTAAAGATGGTAAAATATTGAGTAATATTATAGCCACCCAAAAAATACATGAGCAATACGGAGGTGTAGTACCAGAGCTTGCTAGCAGGGCTCACATAGAAAAAATTGTATCAGTAGTTGATGCAGCTATAAAACAAAGTGGATACTCGCTTGCAGAATTAGATGCGATTGCTTTTACCCAAGCCCCTGGGCTTATTGGTGCATTACTTGTAGGTGCACAATATGCTAAATCATTGGCACTTGCTTTAGACAAACCGCTTATTGCTGTGCATCACATGCAGGCACACGTACTAGCAAATTTATTACAAGACCCAGCTCCTTCATTTCCATTTTTATGCCTTACTGTGAGTGGTGGGCATACACAAATTGTACATTGCGTATCACCAACAGAAATGAAAATAATTGGACAAACAATAGATGATGCAGCTGGTGAAGCTTTTGATAAGACTGCAAAAATACTTGGGCTGCCATACCCTGGTGGTCCATTAATAGATAAATATGCAAAAGATGGTAAAGCAATTTATAAATTTTCAGAACCAAAAATTGATGGATTGGATTTTAGTTTTTCTGGGCTTAAAACTTCAATACTTTACTTTTTAAATAATGCTGGCGCTTCCAATGTGTATAAAGTAGAATATACTGCAACAGCAGAGGAAAGACAAAAATTTATTGATGAAAATCTTGCTAATATTTGTGCATCTGTACAAGAAAGAATTATTAGTATTTTATTAAACAAGCTTAAAAAAGCGGTGTTGCAAACTGGCATTACACGTGTTTGCATTGCAGGCGGTGTTAGTGCAAATAGTGGTTTGAGACAATCATTAAAAGATATTGGCGAAAAAAATGGATGGCAAACATATATTCCACCACTTGAGTTTTGTACCGATAATGCTGGCATGATAGCTATTACTGCATATTATAAGTATTTAGCCAACGATTTTGTAGGAATGGATATTACACCAAGTGCCAATGGTAGTTTTTAGGATGTATGAAATATTTAATTGAATAATTCAATGGCTGGTTTTGCTATTGGAATTACATTGGTATTAATTAACCTATTAGCTATTCCAATTACTGGTACATCTGTAAACCCAGCTCGTAGTTTTGGTCCAGCAATATTTTCTGGAGGCAAAGCCTTGAGCCAATTATGGCTGTTTGTAGTAGCACCTTTAGCGGGGGCAGTAGCAGCGGCTCTTTTATGGAAATTTGTATTTGAAAAAAATAGAGAAGCTGAAGCTTAATATTTAATAGTTCTTTAATAAAAGCCTCGATTTATTCGAGGCTTTTTTAATATATTATTTGTTTAGCTTTGTGCTATTAAATAAATACATTATGTGGTTGAATAATATTTTAGAAACAATTGGAAATACCCCATTAATTAAATTAAATAAAATAACTAAAGATTTACCATGTACTGTACTTGCAAAAGTAGAGTACTTTAACCCAGGCAATTCCATAAAAGACCGTATGGCACTAAAAATGCTAGAAGTAGCCGAGAAGGAGGGGAAAATAAAACCAGGCGGTACTATTATTGAAGGCACAAGTGGAAACACTGGTATGGGGCTTGCTTTGGCAGCATGTGTAAAAGGATACAAATGTATTTTTACAACTACCGAAAAACAATCTAAAGAGAAAGCTGATATTTTAAAAGCAGTAGGAGCCGAAGTTATTGTATGCCCTACAAATGTAGAACCCGAAGACCCACGCTCCTACTACTCTGTATCTAAAAGATTAGCCACCGAAGTGCCTAATAGTTGGTATGTAAACCAATACGATAATCTTGCAAATAGGCAAGCACATTACGAACAAACTGGACCAGAAATATGGAAGCAAACTGAAGGAAAAGTTACACACCTTGTAGTGGCTACTGGTACTGGTGGTACAATTGTGGGTACAGGTAAATATTTAAAAGAAAAAAATCCCAATATTAAAATATGGGCTATAGATAGTTATGGCTCTTTGCTAAAAAAATATTTTGAAACTGGAGAGCTTGACCAAAAAGAAGTGTACCCTTATATAAGTGAAGGATTTGGCGAAGATTTTGTGCCTGCAAATTATGACATGAGTGTAATTGATGAATTTACAAAAGTTACAGATAAAGACGGAGCTGTAATGGCTAGACGTATAGCTAAAGAAGAAGGTATTTTTGTTGGATACAGTTGTGGTAGTGCCTTGCAAGGCATGATGCAATTAAAATCACAACTAAAAAAAGAGGACGTGGTGGTAGTAATTTTTCATGATCATGGCAGTAGGTATATAGGTAAAGTGTACAATGACCAATGGATGATGGAGCGGGGGTTTTTAGATGTAAAAACATTTAAAGATTTAGTAAGCGGAAGAGGTATGCAAAAATTGATTACTGTAACACCAACACAAACAGTAATGGAAGCTATAGACTTAATGAAGAAATATGATATTGAAAACATTCCTGTTTTTGAAAACGGGAAAAATGTAGGAGCAATATCTGCCAATGGCTTATTTGACAAAATATTAAATAGTGTGGATGTAAAAAACAATATTATTTCATTAGTAATGGAAAACCCCTACCCAATGGTAGCATTTGATACCGCTGTGGAAAGGTTGAGCACATTTATTACCAAAGAAAATGGTGCTGCATTAAGTAAAGACGAAAGTGGATTTTATCACATTGTAACAAGGCATGATATTATACAAAGTCTTTCAAAATAATATTTAGCTTATTACTAGACAGTAAAATGAAATATACATTTATTAAAAATTTCTTTTTTTATACAGATTTTTAGCAATACGCATATCCACGAATAATTGTAAAGGATTGTTACCAAGCATATTTTGAATATTTATAAATAAACTTATACTTACTTCATTTAAAAATATCAGATAAAAAGCCTTATTAACTATACGCCTAATTTTTCTTTACATACCGTAGCTCAATCATATTTAAACTATTAGGCTTAAACCCCTCAATATTTTTTTGCACTAAATGTATAACCATATCGTACCAAAAAGGGATTATTGGTGCATTTCCTATGATAATTTTATCCATATTTCTATACAGTTCGTATCGTAAACTATCATTTGGTTGTGATAATGCTTGTTCGTATAATTTATCAAAAGTTGTATTGTTAAACCTTGTATAATTGGGCGGTGCAGGGTTTTTACTATAAAATACGCTTAAGTAATTTTCTGCATCTGGATAATCTGCAATCCAACTTCCTCTAAAAAAAAGTGCTTGAGATTTACTTGTTTGCTCTAGCAACAAACTTTTTTGTATAGTTTCTACTTTTACATTAATACCTACTTGTTTTAGTTCGTTTGCTACATAACTAGCTAGGTTAGAATAGAGTGGAATGGTAAGTAATTTTATTTCTGGCAAATTATTTCCATTTGCAAAGCCAGCTTCTTGCAATAATTGTTTTGCTTTTATAGGATCATAATAAAAACCTTTTACTTTATCTGCATTAAAAGAAGGAAGACCTTGTGGTATAAAACCACTTTCAGCGGCTGTACCTATTGAGTTTCGTAGATATAACATCATCTTTTTTCTATCTATACTATAATTGATAGCTTGGCGTATTTTTAAAAGTTTTAAAGGGGAATTTTTTAATAATATATTATTGGTATCCGCTAAAATTCCAAAATATTCAATATTTAAATATGCATGCTTATTTAGATTTATTTTATTTTTCCATGCTGCTTTTAAGTTTCCTGTTTTGGTAAGTAGCTCATCTTTAAACGATGCATCAATATCATTTATAAAGTCTAACCTACCCTGTTGAAATTCTAAAAACTCTGTTGCTTTACTATCATAAAAACTTATTTTAATACCATCAATATTTGGCAATTTTTTTCCACTACTATCTTTTTCAAAATAGTATTCATTCTTTTTCAAAACCATTGCTTGCCCTTCTTCCCATGCAATGTATTCAAAAGGGCCTGTGCCTACAGGATGTCTACGAAAATCGTTGCCATATTTTTCTACTGCTTCATGTGGCACTATAGAGCAATATTGCATGCTTAATATTCCTATAATTGGTTGAAAAGGATTTTGTAATTTCAGCTGAAAGGTAGAGTCGTTGATAGCTAAAAATGGGGAAATAGAATCTACCCTGTTATTAAAAATCCATGCACCAGGGCTTGCTGTGTTTTTATTTGTAATTCTAGCAAAACTATAGGCTACATCATTTGCATTTAACCTCCTACCCTTTCCATTTGCAAAACAATCATCATTATGAAAAACTACATCGGTACGCAAATGAAATACAATGGTTTTATTATCAGCCGAAAACTCCCAAGTTTTTGCCAGAGAAGGTTTTAATTTCATATTGCTATCCACTTCTATAAGCGTATTATATAGCTGATGTACAGCCCACATAATTGATTGGTTTTTAGCAAAAGCAGGGTCTAAAGAAGCAATACCACTTACTTCGTTGTACCTAAATATTTTTTTATCTGGATAATTATGATTGTTGCAAGCAGTAATTGTAAATAATAAAATAATATAATAAAATAACTGTATTTTTAAAATTTGAAAGAAAGAAAAGTGGTTTTTTTGCATTCCTAAAAATAATAAAAATTAAAACAAAAATTAAATAAATTACTATGCAAATCTTCTTTTAAACAAAATTAAAAATCTAAAAATTGTTGATGAAATAAATAAAAAATAATTCTCTTTAAAGTCATTGAGAATAGTAGTTAATTGTG
>JANXOQ010000471.1 GCA_025357775.1 Ferruginibacter sp.
AAAAAATATTGTAAAAATAAAATGCCAAAATTGATGAATTATAGAAAAAATAATTATCAGTATTCATGTTGATAATAATCTTTTAAAATTAGTTAATATCTTTTTTGATGTAGAGTATTTTCGTTATTAGGGTCAAACAGTATGTAAATATAATTTTAGAATTTATTTACAATAATTGGAATTTACCTTTTAAAAAAATTCAATTAAACTATTTGGCGAATTTAATTGCAGTTAGAAACATAATAGAAACACCATTTGGTATGCCTGCTTCGATTACAAAAATGACACCTAACTCAAAAAATATTGCAAACAACCACAGCAAATAATATGCTAAACTTTACGGAAACATCATGTAAACATTTAGCACTAAAATATAAATGACCAATAAACTCAAAGCTACCATTGGTTACAAAACCATAAAAAGTTGGCTCTCTATCCAACAACGAAAACCCTTTGCGTTTCAAGAGCAAACTTGGGAGCATATTATAAATGGGCAAAGTGGCTTAGTAAATGCACCTACTGGTTTTGGAAAAACATACTCTGTTTTTTTGGGTGCACTTATACAATTCATCAATAACAATCCGAAAGACTTTGCTACAAAAAAAAATAACGGGTTGCAATTATTATGGGTTACTCCTTTGCGTGCCTTAGCAAAAGATATTGAACGGGCAATGAATGAAGTAATATTTGAGCTAGGTATGCAATGGAAAGTAGGTAGCCGCAATGGAGATACTTCTACAAGTGAAAGAGCCAAGCAAAAACGTAATTTGCCAGAAGTACTCATAATTACTCCCGAGAGTTTACACCTTTTACTTGCACAAAAAAACTATGCGGAAACGTTTGAACATTTAAAAATAATAGCGGTAGATGAATGGCACGAACTGCTCGGCAGTAAGCGTGGGGTGCAAGTAGAGTTGGCAGTAAGCAGGCTAGTAGGGTTAAAGGTTGAAAGCTCAAGGATAAAAGTTCAAAACGCAAACGCTGCAATTAATAGTAGTCATTTTTTAAGCCAAAATAATGAACAAATATCTTTTAAAGATAAAAAACATTTAAAAAGTGAAAAGGAGATTAAAGTGGAAGAAACTTTAGACCTTGAAACTTTTACTTTTAGCTTAGTAGCTTGGGGTATCTCTGCCACCATAGGCAACCTCGAAGAAGCCAAAGACGTACTACTATCTTCACTAAAAACTGAAGGCATAATTATAAAAGCCGATGTGCAGAAAAAATTTGAAATACATTCCATCATTCCAGATGAAATAGAAAAATACCCATGGGCAGGGCACTTGGGTATAAAACTAGCGGATACCATTTTGCCCATTATTGATAAATACAAAACAACTTTGCTATTTATAAATACAAGGGGCATGAGCGAAACTTGGTATCAAACAGTGCTTAACATTGCCCCAGAGCTTGCTGGTGCTGTGGCTTTGCACCATGGTAGTATAGAAAGAGAGCTTCGCACATGGGTGGAAAATGCATTGCATGAAGGTATTTTAAAAGTAGTAGTTTGTACTTCTAGTTTAGACCTCGGTGTAGATTTTCGGCCAGTAGAAACAGTGATACAAGTAGGCTCACCAAAAGGAGTAGCAAGGTTTTTGCAGCGTGCAGGGCGAAGTGGGCACCAACCTAATGCAGTAAGCAAAATTTATTTTTTGCCAACGCATTCTTTGGAGTTGGTGGAAGCAGCTGCACTCAAAGAAGCTATCGGAGAACAGTACATTGAAAGTAGATTGCCTATGCTAATGTGTTTTGATGTACTCATTCAATATTTATGTACACTAGCTATTTCCGATGGTTTTTATCCACATAAATTATTTGAAGAAATAAAAAGTACGTATTGCTTTAGCGAAATAAATGAAGAAGAGTGGCAGCAAATTTTACAGTTTATAACAGTGGGTGGTATTGCCCTGCGTGAGTATGATGATTTTAAAAAAGTAGAAATTATTGATGGGTTGTATAAAATAAATAATAGAAAGATTGCTATGCGCCATCGCATGCACATAGGTACAATAGTGAGTGATGCAATGCTGCGTGTAAAATTTTTAGGTGGAGGAAGTATTGGAGTTATAGAAGAATATTTTATAAGCAAACTTAAGCCTACTGATGTGTTTACGCTTGCAGGTAGAAACCTAGAGTTTGTAATGATAAAAGACATGACGGTTTTAGTAAAAAAATCAACCTCAAAAAAATCTATCGTACCAAGTTGGAATGGTGGGCGCTTGCCATTAAGTTCACAATTGGGAAAGCTACTTCGCAAAAAATTAAACGATGCTAATAGTAATGATGTGTCTACAACTGAAATTGAGCTAACAGCACTAAAACCATTGTTTGATTTGCAAAAAGAATTATCTGCCGTACCAAAAGAAAATGAATTGTTGATAGAACACATTGAAACAAAAGATGGATTTCATTTATTTGTATACCCGTTCGAAGGCAGGCTAGTACACGAAGCTATGGCTGCCTTGCTAAGTTATCGCATTGGTAAAATTACCCCCATTACATTTTCATTTGCCATGAACGATTATGGATTTGAATTATTAAGCGACCAACCTATACCGGTTGATGATAGCAATGTGTATGATTTATTTTCACTTAAAAATTTATACGAAGACATTACAAAAAGTGTAAATTCCAGCGAAATGGCTCGCAGAAAATTTAGAGATATTGCAGTTATTGGTGGGCTTATTTTTCAAGGCATGCCAGGCGAAAAAGTAAAACAAAGACACTTGCAAAATAGTGCCAGTTTACTTTTTAATGTACTGAGCGAATATGAACCCAATAGCATTTTGCTAAAACAAGCATATAACGAAGTAATGCAACAACAAATGGAAGAAATACGACTGAGAGATATGCTAGAACGAATAGCTGCAAGCAATATAAAAATAATGTATCCACAAAAACTTACGCCTTTTTGTTTTCCTATAAAAGTAGATAGCATTAGAGAAACGATAACATCGGAAAAATTGGAGGATAGGGTATTGAGAATGCAGAAACAGTTATTATAGCAAAATTTGCATAAAATAAGTATTAAAATATCCACTATAACAGATATTTTAATACTTATTCATCCATTATAACGGATAAATTAATACTTTTTTATATTGTTTGTGTGTAAAATGACTATATTTGTGTAAATGTATAGCAGATTACAAATACAAACACTGAAAAGCTGGTTTTTCAAACAAAAAGTATTGGTGCTTATTGGTGCAAGGCAGGTTGGAAAATCTACCATGCTCAACAATATGCTTCAAAATATGGGGCAACAGTATGTTGTATTAAATGGAGAAGAATCGCACATAAAAAAATTATTTGAAGAACCATCTGTAGAAAAATTAAAGCAAATAGTTGGAGATAATAAAATTGTATTAATTGATGAAGCTCAGCAAATAGCCAATATAGGATTATGTTTAAAATTATTGATAGATAATATAAAAGATGTACAATTTATTGCTAGTGGCTCATCAGCTTTGGAAATTGCAGACCAAATAACAGAGCCATTAACAGGGCGGCATTTTGTATTTCATCTTTACCCATTAAGCATAGCAGAAGTATATAATAATAATAAAATTTTACAGTTTACTGAAAAACTGCCTTGGCATTTAGTTTATGGTATGTACCCTGATGTGTTGAACAATGCCAACAATGCAAAAAAATATTTAAAAAGTATTGCCAACCAATATTTGTATAAAGATATATTGGCTTGGAAAGATATTAGAAAGCCAGATTTACTAAATAAATTGTTGCAATTATTGGCACACCAAATAGGCAGTGAAGTATCAATAAATGAACTTGCGGTACAACTAAAGGTAAAAGCAGAAACAGTAGATAGCTACATAGATTTATTAGAAAAAGCGTTTGTAATTTTTAGGCTAAAAAGCTATGTAACAAATGAAAGAAAAGAAGTTACTAAAAAGCGAAAAATATATTTTTATGATGTAGGAATAAGAAATGCCATTATAGATAATTTTAGTCCATTAGAACTGAGGGGAGATGTAGGCGCACTATGGGAAAACTTTGCTGTTATGGAAATCATAAAAGCAAATGAGTACAAAGAGAGAGATTGTGCTTATTATTTTTGGCGAACTCTACAACAGCAAGAAGTAGACTTTATACAAAAAGAAGAAAACCATATAACGGCTTATGAAATGAAATGGGGTAAAAAAGGAAAAATTACGAAAGCATTTACAAATGCATATCCAGATGCAGATACAGCAATTATTAACCCAGATAATTTATATGAATTAGTAGTGAGTATTGGTAAAGAAATATAAGT
>JANXOQ010000484.1 GCA_025357775.1 Ferruginibacter sp.
TGCGCTAGCTTTATTATATCTTTTGATAATATTTTTTTGTAATCTTTTAATATAATTTTGCTCATGTATACTTTTAATAATTTATAAAACTTATATAAAATTAAATCTTTATTTGTAAAAAAATCGAAAGTCATTTTATGAATTTTGTAAAAATAGACGGAATAGAATATAACTTGACAGATTTAGAAAAAGATTGTTGGGTAAGATTGCTTAATGGATCATTAAAAGGAAGAGACCCGTTTCATACCCCTACACTAGCTAACATTGGCAAGAAAGGTATAAATATGAGAACGGTAGTTTTACGAAAAGTAAATACAATAGAAAAATTATTGACTTTTCATACTGATATCAGAAGTGGTAAGTGGCAAGAACTACAAAATAATAACTCTGTAAGTTGGCTTTTTTATGATGCGGCTAGCAAATTTCAAATAAGGCTTGCTGGCAAAGCTACCCTACACCACAATGATATTATTGCAAACGAAAGCTGGCAGAAAACCTCTGCTAATAGTAGAAAAACTTATATGACTACACTTGCACCTTCTTTACAAAGTGAAACTCCTACAAGTGGCTTACTGTCTGCATTTGAAGCTGTTAACCCCACAATAGAAGAAACAGAAATTTATAAAAAAAACTTTGCTGTTGTTGTTACACAAATTTATTGGATGGAGTGGCTTTGGCTTAGTAGCAAAGGCCATCGTAGAGCATCATTTAACTATGCAGAAAATAATAAGTTTGAGGCAAGCTGGCTTGTGCCGTAAAATGATATTTTGCATTAAAAATTTTTTTAATTCCATTTTTAAATAATTAGTTGTTTCAATGGCGCACTTAACCTCTAAAGGTTTTTACAAATGATAATTTAGTAAAACTATTTTGAAGCATCTTTGCGTTTAGATAATTAGCAATCACAAAATACAAATATGAACTCCATAGCAAACATAAGGCAAGATTATAAAATGAATTCTTTGTTAGAAACAGATATAGATGCAAATCCATTTATTCAATTTACAAAATGGTTTGATGAAGCGCTTGCTAGTAAAATAGAAGAAGTAAATGCAATGACACTTGCTACAGTTGGTAAAGATAATCGCCCATCTGCAAGGATAGTTTTGCTAAAAGGCATGAGCGAAAATGGTTTTGAATTTTTTACAAATTATAATAGCCATAAAGCAAACGAAATGGCACAGAATAGCAATGTGGCATTAATATTTTTTTGGAAAGAATTAGAAAGACAAATTAGAATTGAAGGTACAGTTGAAAAATTATCACTAGAAAAAAGTGATACATATTACAATAGCCGCCCTTTAGAAAGTAGAATAGGTGCATGGTCATCTCCACAAAGTAAAATTATAGAAAATAGAGAAATTTTAGAAGAAAACGTTTTGGCAATAAGGCACAAATTTGATAACATAGAAATTACAAGACCAATATTTTGGGGTGGTTACATTGTACAACCAACACTTGTAGAATTTTGGCAAGGTCGCTCCAGTAGGCTACACGACAGAATAGAATATTTTTTAGAAGAAGGAGTTTGGAAAACTAGAAGACTAGCACCATAAAAATTATAAATAACAAGATTAACATTCTGCTAATTGAATAAATAAAATTTTATAATTTATGAAGCGCATGTAAAGTATCAACAAGCTCAACAATACACACACTTCAAAATTATTACACACAACATTTTTATTACGCTTTTTTTACAGTTGCTTTTTTTTCTGTTAATGCCTCTGGTGTTGCTACTTTTATAGCTACTTTAGCTGGTCTCACTTTCCCAAAAGAGCCTGCAAATGTTTTCCCTTTTTTTGTTTTAATATCTCCACGTCCCATATTATTAATTTTTATTTGTTTAAAATTATAAAAAAAGCAAGATACTAATGCACCTTGCTCTCAAAATGTTTTTGTTGTAATTAGATTTTTGCAGACAATTCTTTACCTGCTTTAAACTTAGCAACTTTTTTTGCTTTGATTTTAATAACAGCACCTGTTTGTGGATTACGACCATTACGTGCTGCTCTTTTAGAAACAGAGAATGTACCAAAACCTACAAGTGTAACTTTATCACCTTTTTTTAATGTTTTAGTTACCGCTTCTACAAATGCGCCCAATGTAGCATTTGCTTGTACTTTAGTAATTCCTGCGTCTTCTGCAATTTTTGCAATTAATTCTGCTTTGTTCATAATATGTTTTTTGAATAATTTATAGTTAAACAAATATATAAGGTTTTTGATTGTTACAAAATATTTTTTGTATTTTTTTCTAATTAAAAAACCCCTAAAGTTCAATGTAGTTATGTATTTCGCACAAAAAATGTTTTTCCCTTTTGTAATTATTTTTGTCACCTATTATCTACAACCCAGTACCATATTGGTTTTAGCAAAATAAATAGTGCATAAACTCAATCAGATAGGGTGTTTTGCTTCAATTGCTGATAGCCAATTTGTTCAAAAATGGTTTTGCACAATTAGTCCACAATTTGCATTACAGAGCGGAAGGCAATAAATTTATCACCCCATTTGGTATATGAATGATTTCGTATTTCAGCAGAAAATTTTTCTATATAAATATTATAAAGTGCTTTGCTTTCTGCAAAATATTGTATAGCATAAGTAGGCCCTTCAGTTTCATCTATTTCTAAAAGTAAAAATATTTTAAAATTAGAAAAACATTCCGTCTGCATAATTTCTTTTATATGCTCTTCTTTAAGCCATACCAGCCATTCGTTGTGTATGCTACTGTGTACTTTTATAGTTACATTATATAGTATCATTGTTGGTTTTTTTATCTACCTCTTTTATCATTTTTATTGTAAGAAAAAGTAGTATAAACAAGCCTGCAACAAGCGCTGTCCAAATAATCCATTTATTATTATTTTTTGGCAGGTCATTAGGTGGTGCAACAATGTTTTCTTTAAATGCTGTAATTTCTTTTGTTGCTAACAAAGGCAAGGTGTCTTTCATTGTAGGAAAAGTTTCCTGTAAGTCATAGTTGGGAAAAGTAGCCAATTCGTTTCCCAATATTAATTTGTATGATTGTCCTTTTTCTAAATAACTTGTAATATAATGTTCGCTAATGTTTGTTGTTACTGCATTTACAGTAAGTGGTAAGTTATCGTCATTGTATATTAAAAGATAAAATACTTTACTAGCTTGTACTAAAAAATTTGTTTTAAGTGTGCTACTGTTTGATACTGTAAATGATTTTACAAGCTCCCCCATATTAGCAAAAGAATTAGCAATAGTTTTATCTGGCACATACAAATCTACTTTTCTAGAAAAATATGTTGAGCCATTTAGCTTAAGATTTAGTGCATCAAAATGAAATGCTTTTTGTTGTGTTACTTTTATATAAGAAATCTTTGCGCTGTCTTTTTGAAAAACAACTGTGTTAAGATTTTGCGTTTCATTTATTTTAATTTTAGAAACAGCTGCACCAGTAGTGTTATACACCACAGCCTTTATTTTAAAAGGGTCTTTATTATTATTTATTATAGAAATTTTATAAAATAAATAATTACATTTTGGAAAATCAATTCTAAAATCTGTTTCATTATTTTCTTCGTTTGATTCTGGGTCAATCAAAATACTATCATTTATTACAAACCAGTTTTTATTATCATCGCTACCACCCAGTTTGCAATAGCGTTCTGCAGCGGTATTATTCATTATCAAACCAATATTATTTCTATCTATTTTAGCAGAAGAAATTAAAATATTTGTATTGCTTTTATTGTTTTCTGTAATGGTATATTTTAAATCAGCTTTTATTAAAATATCTCCGTATGCATACTTAGGTGTATGCAAAATATGTGGCACCCACTTATTGGCTGCGTTTACAATACGTACATCGCTATAATCCGTTTTTAAATTTGCATTTATTGTAGGCGCTAAAGCAATATTATAAAAGCCCGATTTTTTTACAGTATCTAGCACAGCGTAAAATTTATAGCCTTCTACTTGTGCAAAGCTTGTATAAGAAATTATACAACCAACAAAAATATTAATCAATCTTTTTATCATCATCTATAATTATTTTTTTTAATCGCTGGTACATAAATGAAACTACTAGCAGTAAAACACCTAAGAAAAAGAATGCGGCAATTTTACCACCTGCAGAGATATTACTAATATCAAAAACAAAAAGTTTTAATATTGTAAGCGAAAATAAACTTAGTGAAATTATACGTAATGTTTTGTACTTGTGGCGCATACCAACAAACATAAATGCAAAAGAACACAAACCCCACAATATTGGCAAGCCTGTTCTAACATAAGTATCAGCAATATTTTCAAAAGAGTTATTGCTACTAAAGAAGATGTGGTTGCATATTAAATTTATTTCAATACTTAAAAATATTACTATTGCTGAGCATAAAATCCAAATAAGTATATTGAAAGACTCTTTAAAATTATTGATATTTTCTTTTAAAATAAATATGAGCTTGTAAAAAAAATACCCAACCAATGCAGCACTTATCCAATGTACAAAAAAGTGTATGCCATATTTTTGTTGTGTTAATAATTGCTCTTGCAAGTCTTTAAAACTCATTTCGCTTATTATGTATATAGCAATACATGCAACCAATAATGCAGCTGTAATACGCCAAGGTAAAACCAATTGTTGTAGCTTTTGTGTAACCGTTATTACTACCAATACAAATAATAAATAGTAAAGAGTTAGGTAAAGTGTGCGCAAATCTATTCCTACAAAATGCTTATTAGTATGGTATCTAATTTCTAAAAACCCAGTCAAAAACAAAAGTACTATTGCCACAACTCTAAAAACTGTTTTGTTATGTACTACGAGTTTTGTTTCTGTATTTTTTGCTAATTCTTTATTAGTTAAAATATACATAGCATAAGTAGCTAAAGCAGCAAATATGCCTGTTACAAAAGCTTTATTAAAAATTATACTTAATGAATATATGTAATACACATTGTACAAACTTATCCAATCCATTAATAAACTTATAAGCATTAATATCCAAATTAATAAAGAAGAATATTGTATAATCTTAATTTTTGATTTTGTAAATAACCAAAATAACAACACTGCTTCACTTGCCCAAAATAATGTAATGTAGTTGCCTTGCAATTGCAAAGGTGCAGTTATAGAAATAAAGGTGAGTGTAATGCCAATGAGCAAGTATAAAATATTGCTATCCATTTTTTGTTTTCTAAATAAATAATAGGTTGCAATTAAATTAAATACTCCCATGCTTGCACTAAACAATCCTTTAAAGTCTTTGGCGCCCATACTGTTTAAGCAATAAATACCAACTCCAAAAAATAAACTTGTATTAAGAAGTAAAATTCCAAAATCTGATGCAATAAATTTTTTCTTTTCACTTACGTTGTAAGCAATATTTATTGCAAAAAATAGAATGTAAAAAATGCTTGCAAATAAAAATCCATTTTTATATGTACCTGCTGGTGTGCTATACGAAAGTGTGAAAAGCCAACTACCAAACATTATGACAGTAAAAATAAAACTTAGTAAATTTAGTAAACGCCAACTTTTATTGTAAGCAATGAAGAGTAAACCGCTGTTTAAAACTATTAAGTAAATAAATAAAGTAATGTAATTGCCGCTACCATTGCTTACCAAAAAAGGCGCTACAAAACCACCCACTAGTGCAATAATAGCAAGCTCTTGCTTATCGTACAAAATAGATAATGCTACTGCAAATGCAGTAATGATAAGCATTATAACAAATGCGGTAGGTTGTCCAAATAGCCCAAATTGTTTGTGTGCAAGGGTAATGGTAAAATAAAACACCGCTAGCCCACCACCAGCTAATACAGAGCTAAAGCTTTTATAATTATTGCGAAGTTTATGTGCTATGCCTATTAATATTGCACCACACAATAACCCAATACCTACCCTACCAACAGCACCAACCCAATTTTGGTCGATGGCATATTTTACAAAAAAACCAATTGCTAACACTAAAATGGCAATACCTATTTTGTTAACTAAGTTTTCACCAATAAACTTTTCCATATCGGGGTGTCGTTCAAAAAATGACAATGATGCTGGTTCAGGCTCGTACGCTATTGTAGGTGGTGCAGAAAAATTCGGAATTTTTTCTTCTATTAATGTTTCTTCAATTTCTACTTGCTTTTCTTTTAATACATCTTCATTTTCATTTAAAAGAATTACATCATTTGCTGTGTTTTTATCTGTTTGTATATTTTCTTTTTCTTCTACACTAAAAATACTTACGTAAGGTTTTTTTTCTGTTTCTACAACCAGTGGTTCTTCAATTATTGTTGGTAATATTAATGGCTTTATTTCCTCTGTTTTTACAATAGGTTTTACAATGTTTACATTATCTGTAAGTATTTTGCTTAGCTGTTTTTGTAGTAATATTATTTCTCTTTCTAGCTTTAGCAAATAATTTTTTAAATTACTATTTTGTATAAGTACTATTACAATAAGCACTACGAGTAAAAGCGGTGATATACCTTCCATAATAAAATGTAGTTAGTTAGAAAATCAAATATATGTACTACAATTCATTACAAAACATATAATGCTTTAAAGTGTAGTTAAAAAATTTTTACCGTGAGCTTGCCTTTAGGAAAAGGCAGTGGCATTGTTGGGGAAATATTATTCCACCTGCCCAGTTTGCACAAAACTAAATTCTATGTTTTAAAGTGTCACAGATAAATTTAGATGTCCGCCTAATCCAACTTCAATAATTTTTTGAAGTGTTGAAATACGAACATCTTTAAAGTCATTTTCTACTTTCGAAATATAGGATTTGTTAGTGCCACATTTAATTGCAAGTTGTTCCTGTGTCAAACCTTTTTCAAGTCTTGCTTCGTGTAACATCGCTCCTAATTTGAAGTTGGCATAACCTTTGTCAAATTTATCTCTTTTTTGCGTTCCTTTTTTGCCATATTCTTTGTCAATAAGTTGGGCAAGTGTTGTAATATTATTTTTTGTTTTCATTATATTCCTCCATTATTTTTAATGCTTTTGTAATTTCTTGTTTTGGGGTTTTCTGAGTTTTCTTCTGAAATCCGTTTGCTAAAACCACTAATTTGCCTTCGTCAAAAAAGCAAAAAATTCTAAAAATGTCGTTTCCAAGTTGAATTCGTATTTCATAAAGTCCGTTTGTACCTTCTAAGTGTTTTAAATATGTTTCTGGAATTTGTTGCACCTCTTCAATCAATAAGAATGTCCAAAAAAATTTTTCTTTTACTCTTTGTCGCTGTTTCGCTAAAAAATCTTCAAAGTATTCTTTGTAGGTTATAATTGTCCTATATTTCTTTGTCTTATTCACAAAGCAAAGCTACAAAAGTAGTCCGAAAAGACAACTTTATTTTAAAAATTTTATTTTTTGTTTGAAAATTGTCAAAGTAGTGAAGTGGTCGTGAAAAATTGACACAAACGGATAGGTACTTGTGCAAGTTAGAAATTATTATTGCTTCAGCCCGGAAGTGCTGCCGTTTGAAAAATAATTTACAAATGCTTATTAGTATTCCTTCTGCCCAACTTGCACAAAACCCTTTCCCATGTTTGCACTGTGTACTTTTGAAGGAAGTATTAAATGTTTTGTGCTGTGCTACTTGGTGTAGAGTTTCGCACTATTCGTTTTCAAATATTCTTTGATTTGCTCAAAGTTCATATTTGCCATTTCTAAGGATATTTTATCCTTGATTGCTCTAAAAGTTTTGACTGTGTCAAAATCTTTTTCTTGTACTGGTTTTTTAGTTTCAGTCTTCATATTCTAAAATTTCTTTTGGTGAACGTATTTCTAATGATGGATAATTTGAACGAATGTTGATTGAGTTGTAGCCACGAATTCTATACACATTTACGATGTGTTTAAAATTCCAACTCACTAAAATATCTGCTTTGTAAATTGTCG
>JANXOQ010000499.1 GCA_025357775.1 Ferruginibacter sp.
TCTTATAAAATATTAAACAATAATCATCAAAATGTAAATTTTTCTAAAAATGAAAATAATTTTCACAACTTTCATCATAACTTTTGTATGTTGTAAAAGTCCCTCAAAGTCTGTTATTAAAAATAATAATTTTACCAATAAAACTGATACAGCTGTGGTAGTTTTAAATATAAAAGATTCTATAGACTTGCTACCAAGTTTTATAAAAGAATTGATAGAAAAAATGAAAAATAAGCCCGTTACAAACCCTCCTAGCAAGGTTTTAAAATATACATTAAACAACAAAACAGTATTTTATATACCTCCAGTTTGTTGTGATAATTTTAGCGATTTGTATGATGATAGTTGCAAAATTATTGCACACCCAGATGGAGGCTTTACAGGAAAAGGCGATGGTAAACTTCCTCATTTTGAAAAAGAAAAATTAAACGAAAAGTTAATTTGGATTGATACAAGAAAATAAAATTAATCTTTCGTTTCGTTCCAAGTTTTATAATTACCGTCCATCGTAGGTCTATTAGGTTCAATAGCAATAAGTGGTACACAAGGTTTACAATGCGCATGCATTTGTGCAGGTAATTGTTGATATAAATCCGTTCCTTTCGTTTTCCAATTTATCATATCATTACTTACTTCTTTTATTTTTTTTGCTGGGTTACCTACTACTAAGCTTCGGTTTTCAAAAATAGTATCTGCTTTTACAAAACTTAAAGCACCTACTATACACTCATCGCCCAACAATACATTATCCATTATTACTGCATTCATACCTACCATACAATTTTTTCCAATAGTAGCACCATGTATTACGGCCCCATGCCCAATATGCGCACCAGCTTTTAGCAAAACCGTTACCCCAGGGAACATATGCACAGTACAATTTTCTTGCACATTGCAACCATCTTCTATTATTATTTGTCCCCAATCTCCACGTAGTGCAGCGCCTGGCCCTATGTAGCAATGTTTGCCTATAATTACATTGCCAGTAACACATGCTTGTGGGTGTATGTAAGAGGATGGATGTATGACAGGAATAAAATTATTAAAGGAGTAAATTGACATAAAAAATTTTATGAATAATTGAAGACTTAAATAAATAGAGCTTACTTCTTTTTTATGGTATTGAGATATATAATAAAAAAGGTTGCCAACTTTTATAAAGATGACAACTGAAGTATTTTAATGAAAATATTTTTTACCCATGCCCTAATAAAAACCTAATTATAAAATATGTAAGAGCAGCAAGCAGCCCACTTACTGGTATGGTTAGTATCCATGCCCACAATAAATTTACTGTAACACCCCAGCGCACAGCACTTAAGCGCTTGGTAGCACCAACACCAATAATACTACCAGTTATCGTATGTGTTGTAGAAACGGGTATTCCCATTTGCCCAGTAAAGAATAATGTAAACGCACCAGCTGTTTCAGCAGCTACACCTTCGAGCGGAGTAACCTTTGTAATTTTCGTACCCATGGTTTTTACAATTTTCCAACCGCCACTCATTGTGCCAATACCAATTGCTAGATAACAAGCTATGGGAACCCAAGTGGGTAAATCAGAAAAGTTTTGTATTTG
The DNA here is from genome assembly GCA_025357775.1 of Ferruginibacter sp. GTDB lineage: Bacteria > Bacteroidota > Bacteroidia > Chitinophagales > Chitinophagaceae > Ferruginibacter. The sequence goes on from JANXOQ010000499.1 coordinate 1,580, forward strand.
CCCACTCGTAATTAATGCAACACCAATAATACCCATTACCTTTTGAGCATCATTACCACCGTGGCCTATACTAAATGCTGCACTACTAAATAGCTGTAGTTTTTTAAACATATTAGCCATTTTATATGCATTGGGTGTTCTTATTTTTTCTACATACAAGTAAATTAAACAAAATAAAATAGATGTAAAAACGATGCCCCAAGCAATGTTGCCATTGTCAGATTTTTCTATGTCTTTTGATAAAGATTTTTCTATGCTAAATTTTTCTATTTTTTCTGCTACTTTCTTCTTAAACTCAGGTGCAAT
>JANXOQ010000501.1 GCA_025357775.1 Ferruginibacter sp.
AATATTTAATACCATATTTTTTTTTCACAGTTAATGGCATTACCGCTTCATAATCATTTAATACAAGTGCTTCCCATTTTTTACTCGTACAATTGTTTAAATAAAATGATTGGGCATAAATGAGTGTATTAGTTGCTTGTAGCACACAGTTATCCCATTTCGCTTTATCTATCTCATCATGTTGTAAATACCTAAGCAATTATTTAAAGATTAAACTGAGGGAAAAATTTACCAATTTTTAATTGTTGTAAATCGATGCTAAATGTTATTTTATTAGATAGCTTACTTGCTTCCTTATCTGTGTCTAATTGTTCTTTAAAAGCTTTGCTATATAAAAGTGGTATATATACATTTATAGCATTTTTTAATAATGATAGTTGTAAACCACCAGTATACAATACTTTTTGTGTGCTACCACCTTTATCCCAGGCTTCTGCATAAGTACCAATATCTAAATATAATTTAAGTGGTACTTTAAATGGAAATATTTTATTTGGTAGGGAACTATTTATATTAAATGCTGCTACCCATTTTTCTGAGTAACCTTGTACGCTGCTATATTGGTCTAGCCTTACTTTAAGCCCACCACTATTTTCTATCATTACCTGCTGTGCTGCTACACCGCTATTTTTTATAGCAATATTTTCGTATGCAGCCGATGCTGTGCGACCAATAAAATAACTGTTTGCTGTATAATCATCTGCACCATTATTTGCCAACAGTTTTGGTTGATATGCGTATGCACTAAATTTTTTTTCGCCTATATAATTAAACAATGCCGCAAATGCTCTTACACCTAAGCCACCGCCTGCTGCATAATTAAAAAAGTAATTACCTGTTAAATTAAGCCTATAAAAACCTTCTCCTTGTTGTACTTGTAGCTTGTACTTGTAAGGATACAATACTCTATTGTTTTCAAGTAAAAATGTGGCTTGGTTTAAATATCTATTACTCCTTTTTAATGCAGTTGGATAACTAATAATGCTGTCACTACCTGTTTTATATTCGTAATTTGTAAAATTATTTTCTGCAAACAAAAATGTTCTAAAATCTATGCTGCTTTTTAAATAACTTTTTACTGAATGATTAAAATGAAAACTTATATGAGGTACAATTTTATTAAAACTTTCAAATATTTTTTTGTTGTTTGTATCAAGGCTATGGTTACTTGCAAAACTTGCAAAGTTCACACCCACTTTTATATTTTGAAAAAAGTTATTTTGATACCAATTATAAGCTACTTGCCAAATACCTCTTAGCTGGCTACTCTTTGTGGCAAACAGTGGCGCAACAGCATATTGAAATTTTGATAATGGTAAACTATAATTGTGCAACAGCCCACCAAGCATAAAACCATCGTATAAATTATAACCAACAGCTGGTGCTACTGAAATATAATTGTACTTGTCAGTTTCATTTAGGTTAAAAAAGCTGGTAAATTTTAATTGCTTTTTTTGAGTAATATTTATGTTACCTTTTTTATCTAGCAAGCTAAAAATAGCCTCTAAATTTTTCCCCGAAACTTCCTTTATCGTAGCTTTAAAATCTGCTGGCTGTGGATGTTTAAATTTCCATTTTTCATAATAAGCTTGCATGGCTTTATCAAAAATTATTGTGCCTACAGTTTCTTCTAATTTTTTCATCCATTCCCCAGCCTTTATATAGCTAATAAGCCCATAGTTTAGCTCAGAAAAATTTTGTGATGTAGTATTTATTGGCTGGTCTTTTTTTAAAGTAGTTATTGCTTGCAGCACATTATGCAAAATATTATCTGGTATTAATTTTCTTATAAAATTATTTTTTTTACTTTTATTTGAATTTTCATTTATGTAAGTTGCCTTATATCTTTCATCATAATGTGTATTCATTCCCTCATCCATCCAAGGATATTGCCTTTCGTTGCTAGCTATTATTCCTTGAAACCAGTTGTGACCTACCTCATGGTTTATTACTGCTTCCAAAGATTTCTCATTCCAATCTGCTGTAAGGAGAGTAATTGTAGGGTACTCCATACCACCGCCTGTAGGTGCTGCATTATCCACAACACTTATTACATTAAAAGGATATTCACCTACCCAATTACTTTTGGTAAGAATAGATTTTTTGATGTACTGAATACTATTTTGCCATAACTTTTTATGGTGAGGAAGTATAAAAGAATATGCATCTATTACTTTGCCTGAAGGTAATTTTAAAGTATCGGTTTCTACAAGAAAATCTTTATCTGCAAACCATGCAAAATCAATTACATTTTTTTGTATAAAGTGAAGTGTTTTATTATTTTTAGATGAAATAGTTTTTGAAGAAATTTGTTTTGTAATTTTATTTTTCTGTATAATAGTATTAGTTGATGTTAAATTATTTTTTATTTTCAACCATTTTTTTTCATCTTCATTTTGCAATTCGCCAGTAGCTGCTACTACATAATTATTGGGTAAAGTTATTTGCACATCAAAGTTTCCAAACTCTGCATAAAATTCTCCTTGGTCTAAATAGGGCATAGGATGCCAGCCATTTTTATCGTATACAGCTGGCTTAGGATACCATTGTGTAATTTGATATGACTGCTCTACATGCCCACCTCTAGAAAAATTATATGGGAGTTTTACTTGAAACGGTGTTTCTATCTTTATCATTTTACCAGGCGCAAGCGCTTGTGGTAAAATAAGTTTTACTATATCTTGATGTTGAGGATGATCTTCTGTAAAAGCATTTACATTATCTATTTTAAAACTAAGTTTGTTTATATATCCTTTTTTATTTTCTTCACTAAAATAAAAATTGGTACTTCCATGTTCTAATTGTTGGTCACTAAAAGCGGTACGATCATTTTTGTATGCGTTTGGCCACAGGTGCATCCATATATAGGTAAGCGTATCATACGAGTTATTATAGTATTCTATTTTTTCAAAACCGGTAATACTGTTTTCTACATCATTTAAAGTAACAGAAATATTAAAATTGTTTTGTTGTTGCCAATATTTTTGCTGAGCAAAAGTTGTATAAATAAAAAACTGTATTGTAATAACAAAAATTATTTTTTTCAAACTAAATTCTTTTACCAAAAATAATGAAAAATGCATCATCTATTGCATCTATAAAGCTGAAAAAAGATATTCTAGTGAAAAGCTGCGGGATGGGCAGTAGTAGCTGCCGCACATTTTTTTTTAAAGTATTATAAACCTGCTGCGGCACTACTACAGACAGCCCGATATGCGGTTGAATAAAGGTTTTAAAGACATAGCCAAAATAAAATTATTTTCCTTCTCCTGAAAATATAATTCGAATTGTATGTAACATTATTTTAAAATCTAATGACAGTGATACGTTTTCAATATATATTAAATCATACTTCATTCTTTCAATCATTTCTTGTAAAGAAGTTGCATAACCAAATTTTACCATACCCCAGCTTGTAAGCCCTGGTTTTACTTTAAATAGATATTTATATTCAGGGTTTGCATCTATCAATTTATTTATATAAAATTGCCGCTCTGGTCTTGGTCCCACAAAGCTCATATCTCCCTTTATAATATTCCAAAGTTGAGGTAGTTCATCTAGCCTCCATTTTCGCATTTTTTTTCCCCAATTTGTTATTCTTTTATCATTATCACTGCTTAGCATTGGGCCATCTTTTTCAGCATCTACAATCATAGAGCGTAGTTTGTACATTTTAAAAGATTTTCCTTTGTATCCAATTCTTTCTTGCACAAAAAATATACTTCCTTTAGATGATAATTTTAAACGAATAATGCTGTAAATAAGTATTGGAAAAACTAGTATACTACCTAATATAGATAAAAAAATATCTACCATTCTTTTAACATTTTGTTGCCATTGTGGTAGTTGCCCAAAGTGTACATCTATGAGCGGTACGCCCATCACATTGGTATCTTGTATGTTGCCGCTTATTATATCAAGTGTGTCTGGTGTTATTTTTATATTTACATTTTTATTGCTAAGTTTTTGAAGTATAGTTGTTATAACAGTTCGTTCATTATTTTCTACGGCAATAATTATTTCTTCAATATTATTTTCATTAATAATGGTGGTAATATTCTCTAACCCTATGTATGTTTTAATATTTGTTTTGGGCAATAATACTTTGTTGCTATTTAGATTTATAAAATGAGTAATTACATAACCAGAGTTATCATTTGTTTTTTCAAATTCTTCACAAAATTGTTGTGCTTTTTTGCCAGAGCCTATTAGTAAAGAATTGAAGTAAACTTTTTTATTGTGTAACTGTTTTTTTATGAAAGAAAGAAAAATCATTCTTACTAAACAACTACAAAGTGTTAATGGGAATAGCAGAATATAAAAGTCTTGATAGTAATCGTAATTATTTGTACGAGGGTTTTTTAATATAAAAAAAAATAATAGTACAAGGCTACCGACTAGGCTTACTACAATTGTTTTAAATAACTCCGCTACTCTTGATTTTTGGTAGAGATTATTATATGTACCAGTAAGAAAGTGTAAACTTACCCAGCCAATAGTATATAAAAAAAGCCCCAAATAAAAACCTGATGGCATTTTAAATGAATATCCTTGAAAGTAAGATCTTAAATAATAAAATGCTATCCATGTAAACATTGCTACAGCAATATCAGCAGTTATGTACCAACTAATATGCACCCTTGGTTGTTTCAAAATTAGTTAGCAGTTTTATTAATTTTATTAAGTATTTGGTGTGCTATTTCCATAGCTCTGTAGCCGTCTAAAATTGTAACAGGCGTTTCAGTATTTTGTATAATTGCATTTTTGAAAGCAACTAGCTCATCCTTCATTGCGTTGGTATCTGCTACTATGGGGTTAGAAATAGCAACTGTTTTTTTGCCCTTTGCTGTATCTATATCAAATGTAAAAACACCTTTATCGTCGCCTGCATTTTGCCTAATTATTTCGGTTTTCTTTTCTAAAAAATCTATACCTATGTAAGCGTCTTTTTGAAACAAACGCATTTTGCGCATTTTTTTCATTGAAATTCTACTACTAGTAAGATTAGCTACGCAGCCGTTATCAAACTCAATACGTACGTTTGCAATATCTGGAGTTTCACTTAATACTGATACACCATTTGCAGAAATATAACTTACATTACTTTTTACAATGTGCAGAATAATATCTATATCGTGTATCATTAAATCCAAAATTACACTTACATCTGTACCTCTAGGGTTAAATTGAGCAAGCCTATGCACTTCTATAAACATTGGCTCAATGGTATAATTTTTTAGTGCTACAAATGCTGGGTTAAAACGCTCTATATGCCCCACTTGAAACTTTAAATTTGACTCTAAAGCAAGTTTTAATAAAGCCTTTGCTTCTTCCATTGTGTTGGTCAATGGTTTTTCTACAAATACGTGTTTGCCTTTGCGCAACGCCATAGCACATAAATCAAAATGAAAAGTTGTTGGTGCTACAATATCTACACCGTCACAATTATCTAACAATTCATCTGCTGTTTCAAATCTTTTTATATTATATTTTTCAATAACTGCTTTTGCATTATGGTCATCTGTATCACAAAATCCTACAATTTCCACATCTTCCATCTCCATCCAATTATTAAGGTGAAATTTTCCTAAATGCCCCACACCTATTACCCCTATTTTTAACATATGTTTATTTTATTGATGAAATTCATGACCTAGTCTATAAATTTTTCTCGTAAATTTTATAGATTATCTAAACTTTTCAACACACCTACTACTCTTGCCAAAAACCCATGTTTCCAAATTTTTTAATTCTGGTATCTACTCTTTCTTGGGCAGGTATTTGCTTTAGCTCCTTAATCGTTTTTGATAAATAATTTTTTAAAATATCAGCAGCGCCATTATAGTCCCAATGAGCACCACCAGCGGGCTCAGGTAATACTTCATCTACTAAACCAAAGTTTAGCATATCTGTACCAGTAAGTTTTAGCTGGTCTGCGGCTATTTCTTTTTTATCCCAGCTTCTCCATAAAATACTACTACAACTCTCTGGTGATATTACCGTGTACCACGTGTTTTCCATCATTACTACTTTATCACCTACACCTATACCTAATGCACCACCACTAGCCCCTTCGCCTATAATAACACATATTACAGGCACTTTTAGGCTTATCATTTCAAAAATATTTCGTGCTATTGCTTCGCCTTGCCCACGCTCCTCAGCTTCCAACCCTGGGTATGCTCCTGGTGTATCTATTAAAGTTACAATTGGTTTATTAAATTTTTCTGCAAGCTTCATTAAACGTAGCGCTTTTCTATATCCTTCAGGGTTTGCCATTCCAAAATTTCTATATTGCCTTGTCTTTGTGTTAGTACCTTTTTGCTGTCCTATTATCATTATCGTTTCTCCATCTATCAATCCAAATCCGCCTACCATCGCTTTATCATCTTTTACATTCCTATCACCATGAAGCTCTATAAAATTTGAACACATATTTTGTATGTATTTTAAAGTATATGGCCTATCTGGGTGGCGGCTCATTTGTACTCGTTGCCATGGCGTAAGGTTGTGGGTAATACTTTTTTTGGTTTCTTCTACTCTTTCTTGCAAAAGAGTTATTGCACTACTCATATCTGTTTTAGATTTTTCTTGTGTAGCTTCTAATTGCGAAATTTGGTCGTATAAATCTTTAAGCGGCTTTTCAAAGTCTAGAAATTGCCTATTTTGAAGTTGTGGCATAGTAAAATTTTGCTAATGGAATAATTTGAGAGTGTAATATAAATTGTAAAAATAGGAGTTTCAATTTTTTTAATAAGTTTTGTTCATAAAAAAATAAAACCCTTATCTTCGCAATCCCTACAAATACAATTTTCTGCATTTGTAAGGCCAACGGGTTGGTAGTTCAGTTGGTTAGAATGCTGCCCTGTCACGGCAGAGGTCGCGGGTTCGAGTCCCGTCCAGCCCGCTTTTAAAAATAAACCCTCTCTAGTAGTGGGTTTATTGCTTTATAGTCTCATTTGTGTTACAGACTTGATTTTTCATTTGCCTTTCTACAATTTTTTCTGCTATAATTAACTTACAAAAAAATATTTTAGTTAAACTAAGA